>CAJBLW010000286.1 GCA_903953985.1 uncultured Burkholderiales bacterium | reverse complement strand
CCCATGATGGCGGCAAACACCAAGGTGTTTTCAGGGGTGGGCACCGACAGGAAGTACCAGGCCAGACCGAATGAGCGCAGCACATAAATGCCCCCCAACAGCAGCAACTTGTTGTACCGCCCACCCGCCCAACCAAAGAACAGACTGCCCAGCACATTGAAGCCACCAATCATGCCCAGCGCTTGGGCACTCAGCATCGGGTCCAGGCCGCACAAATCGAGGTAGGACGGCAGATGTGTGGTCAAAAAAACCAGCTGCATGCCGCACACAAAATAGGCCAGTGTCATCACCGCAAAAGGCGGGTGTTTCAAGGCAAACCGGGCCATGTCAGAGGCATTGTCTTTCTCGCCGGCAGGCGATGGCGGCAGAGGCAAGGCGTCCACACGCCCGGCATACCAGGCGGCGGGCAAGATGATCAGGGCCATGATGACAAAACCGGCCACGCCCACGCGCCACCCGTACGACTGCGACAGCAATTGGCCAACAGGCGCTGCCATCAAAGCCCCCAAAGAACCCGCGGCCGAGACGATGCCCAGCACCGTGCTGCGCAAGGCAGGGGACACCGGGCGCGAAGCCACGGCCATCGCGATGGCCGATCCGTTGCAGGCCATGGCCGCGCCTATGGCGACCCCAGCCCCAAGCACCACACCCAGCAAACCTTGCGCCACACACAACAAAGTCATGCCCAAGATGTAGAGCACCGCTCCGGTCATCATGAGGGGCCGGTAACCGATGCGCACGGCCAAGGCCCCGGCAAAGGGCTGCAAAAACCCCCAAGCCAGGTTTTGCACTGCGATGGCCACCGTGAATTGGGACACCGAAATGCCGATGTCCTGGGTCAAGGCCGGCATGAACACGCCCAGACTTTGACGCAGGCCCATGCTGACCGACAACATCAGCGCAGCGCCAATCAGGATGGGCAAGCCCGGGCGCAGTGCGGTCAAGAGGTTCATGGTGTGCGGTGTCGGTGTGGTCAAACCCAATCTAGCCGCAAAAACCACAAACCCCTGGCCACTGGGCGACAGGTCATGGCTGTGCGCACCCAGCACATCACATCGGCATAGGATGTACAAAGCAACTGTATTTGTCTATATTGAATTTTATTATTTTTACTGAATACACAATAAATTTTAATTTTATTAATAAAAAATATGACAAAAACGCCCCGTCTCGTGGTTCAAAAATCTGAATTGATGGACGATGCGCGTTCTATCAGCACAGCCCAAGCTGCAAAAATGGTGGGCATATCAATGTCCTTGGTGCAAAAACTGGTCGATCAAGAAGCGTTCAAAGCGTGGAAAACGCCTGGTGGGCATCGGCGGATTGATTTGTCATCGGTGCAAGATTACCAACAAAGGGTTCAACTCTCACCGGTTTTAAAAGTCAACAACCCGTCCTTGCCGGTTGTCAAGATCATTGTGGAAGACGCATCGCTTTCAGATCGCTTGTTGGAGGAGTTGAAAAATTGGCCAAATTATTTTGACATCAGCTGCTGGCACTCGATACCTGAAGCTTTTTTGTCTTTTACGAACCAGATACCGGACATCCTGATTGTTCAGATGTCGGCCCCCCCTGCCGCAGCAGGTGTCGACTTTTTCAGCGGTTAGAAATTTTCTTGAACGTACGCCAAAGCCGTTTTCTGTGGTTTGCTTGAGTGATGCTCCCGAATTGAGCACAGCGCTTGATGAAAGCATCTCTTCAACCATTCAGCTGCTGAGCCAAGCGATGACACCTGAGTGGCTTAAGGCGTTTTTAATCGGTGTCAACGCCGCGACCATGGCAACCAAGCTTCAAACCACTGAACTGCAGTGATGAACCCACGGGCGGGTACCCGTATTTCAGTCCCCGATGTGCGGATGAAAATTCAAGCGCAATCGCGCATTCAGAAATGCAGCCATCCTGACTTTTGGCCTATGGCGATCGCTTGACGTTGGTTGCTCACATCCAACTTGCGGTACATGTTGCGAATGTGCGTTTGTACGGTGGACAAGGCAATGTTCATCAAGCTTGCACAAGCCGTGTAACTGTAGCCTTGCGCCAGGAGCCTGAGCAATTCCAACTCCCTGGGTGAAAGCTTGAGTCTGGTTTTGTGGGCAAGGGCAATGGGCGAACCCGCCACTCGAAACAGATGACGCACCAAGGGCGCACTGACGGGGTATTGCCAAGACATGATTTGGCTGATTGACTGGAACAATAGGTCATCCTTCGCGCCTTTGACCCAATAGCCACTGGCGCCCGCGCGAATGGCCGATAGAAAAGTGCCTTCATCGTCGCTTGCCGTGATGGCCATGATGGGCAACTCCTTGAAAAGCTTGCGCGCTGCGGCAATCACTTCAATCCCTGACCTATCGGGCAAGCCGATGTCGATCAGGGCCAGATGGAAGGAATGGTTTTGTTCGGCCAAAGCATTCAATGCACTGGCTCCATTGATAGCAGTTTGGATTTGCCAAGAACCCTCTGCTTGTGCAAAAGCACGGCGTATGACAACTTGAAAAATAGGATCGTCTTCGACTAAGAGGACGGTGAAAGACGATGGAGTCAACAATTTAATTGGAAGCAATAATTTCGATTTTTGTATTATTTCTGATAACCCGTCAAGCGCCCATCGCATGGGCATGGGAGTGAAGGTTGGGTGGATTCACTGACCTCGCTATCAGGGGACTCAGCTTCGCCCCTTTACCGGCATCCCCTGGCAACGCGTGCAGACCGTCAGTGCGCAGCGCCGAGCAGGATGGGCAAGCACTGGGCGCAGTGCGATCAAGAGGTTCATGGTGCGCGTTTTGGCTGTCGTAAGTCTTGCCTTAGGCGTTGCGCATCAGTTCATGGCTGACGGTACTGGCCGAGTTGCAATCCGCCAATCCTATTTTTTATAGGTTAATTTGCTATTTTCGGGAAATTTAGATAATATTTAATTTTAATGATAAAAACATATGCCAAAAACAACCAAACCAGTGATTCAAAACTCCGAATTGATGGACGATGCGCGTTCCATCAGCACCGCTCAAGCGGCAAAAATGGTGGGCATGTCAACGACCTTGATGCAAAAGCTGGTCGATCAAGAAGAGATAAAAGCCTGGAAAACGCCTGGCGCGGGTGAGTTGCTGCACTACAAGGTGCAAGACCCATCACTGGCGAACTGGTTCGGGCTGGCCATGGCTCTTCGCAATACGGGCATTTCTGACTTTCCCATCTGCAACAAGAGTTTCGATTTGTCCTACTGCGGCAACGATTTGTAAGACCCACCATGCTGAAATCCATCGCCGTTCGAATGTCCCAGGGCACCCAGTACATCGCTGACTTGCGCGCGGCCCAACCCGCAGGCTTTCGCGGCAAGCCGGTGATCAGTGAAGCTACGTGCGCCGCCGGTTGCGCGGCCTGCATGGCCCTGTGCCCCAGCCAGGCCATTGCACTG
>CAJBLW010000285.1 GCA_903953985.1 uncultured Burkholderiales bacterium | reverse complement strand
TGGCCAAACGAAAAAGGCTCGAAAGTGGCCAGCGCATGGCAGCCGATGTCGCCCGCGATGTGCACCGGGCCCACGTCTTGTTGTGCCAGTTTGAGCGCAGAAAACACGGGCCGCTCGGGACACCCGATGCACATGCTGGGCGGCCTTGCGGGCACTGGGCTGCCCAGCAGGGCTTGCACTTGCTGCCGGCGCTCGCCGTTGGTGACCAGCCATTGGCGTGTGGTCTCGGGCACAGCATCGGCTTGGTGGCGGTCCAAAAATTTCAGCAAGCCTTGGGCCATGACCTCGGCGGTGTACTCGCCGCCCGAGGGCAGCATGTCTTTGCCGTGCAGCGGGGTTTGCAGGTCCAGGCGGCGCAGCATCAACGCGAGTTCTTGCTCGATGTATTCGGGCTGGCCTTCTTCCAAAAGCAGCACGGCCGATTTGTCTTTGCAAAAATTCACCAGTTCATTGGGCACCAGCGGATAGGTCACGTTGAGCACCAGCACCGACAAGCTGGACACACCAAAGGCGTCGGCCAGGTCAAACTGCTGCAGCGCTCGCATGAGCGTGTTGTACAAACCGCCTTGCACGATCAGGCCCAGGTGGCGGTGGGTGCTGCCTTCAAAATGTTCGTTCAGGCGCTGCTCGGTGATGTATTGGCGGGCGGCGGGCAAGCGGTGTTCGACCTTGCGCTTTTCTTGGGCAAAGGTCACCGGCGGGTGCGCCAGGCGCATGTAGTTGAAGCCTGCGGGTTCGTCGATCAGGTGTTTTTTGGACAGCTTGGGGGCCTGGTTGTCCTTGGTCACAAACTGGCCGCGCACATGGCAGGCGCGGATGCGCAGCTCCATCATCACCGGCATGTTGGACGCTTCAGACAACCTGAAACCATGCTCGACCATGTTGACCATTTGGCCCAGTTCGGGGCGCGGGTCGAGCAGGCACATGCCCGACTTGAGGGCATAGGCGTGTGTGCGCTCCTGGATCACGCTGGCACCTTCGCCGTAGTCCTCGCCCACCACGATCAGCACGCCACCCGTCACGCCGGGCGATGACAAATTGGACAGCGCATCGGCCGCCACGTTGGTGCCCACAATCGATTTCCAGGTCACCGCGCCGCGAATCGGGTAATGAATCGACGCACCCAGCATGGCCGCAGCCGATGCTTCGTTCGAGCAGGCTTCCACGTGCACACCCAACTCGTCCATGTAGGGCTTGGCCTGCACCATCACATCGAGCAGGTGCGAGACGGGCGCACCCTGGTAGCCGCCCACATAACTCACGCCCGACTGCAGCAGGCCCTTGGTGATGGCCAAAATGCCTTCGCCGTGAAAGACCTCGCCCGCGCCCATGCGCAGAGCCTTGATTTCTTCGTGAAATGAAACTTCCAAAGCACGCTCCTTGCGTTGTGGTGCCCGTTTGATGGACAGGGCCATGCCATCTTACTTATAAGTTCATTCAATGAGTCGAATAAAGTTCATGCATTACGAATATGAGCTGTGGCCAGTCATCTTGGTTACAGCAGAGCCCGCCTCAAGACGCCACCATGCACCGATACCCCAACCAACAGGAGTCGAGACATGAGCAGCAGACGGCAGTGGATTCAATGGGCCGGCCTGGGTGCCGCTTCGCTGGGCGCGATGGGTCGCGCGTGGGCCGGGCCATTTCCTGAAAAGCCGATCAAAATGATCGTGCCCTACCCAGCGGGGGGCGGCGCTGACCAATGGGCCAGAATTGTCGCGGGCAAGGCGGAAAAATTGTTGGGGCAGCCCATCGTGATGGATTACAAGCCCGGTGCCAGCACCACCATTGGTGCGGATGCTGCCGCGAAAGCGCCCCCCGATGGCTACACCGTGCATTTGATTGACAGCACCGCTTTCGCCTACGTGCCCAACATGCGCAAAGTGTCTTATGACCCGCTGAAAGCCTTCACGCCTTTGGTCCATTTGGGCGATTTGCCATTTGTTTTGGTGGCCCACCCTTCTGTGCCTGTTCGCAATCTGCAAGAACTGATTGCCTTTGCCAAAGCCAACCCCAACAAACTCAATTGCGCCAGCGCGGGGGTGGGTTCACCGCATCACTTGATTGCCGAAATCTTCAAGCAGCGTGCGGGCATTTTCATGAACCATGTGCCCTACAAGGGGGCTGCCCAGTACATCGCCGATTTGTTGGGCGGACAGGTGGACTTGGCCGTTTCAACCTTGGGGCCGGCCATGCCGCACCTCCAAACAGGTCGCGTCCGTGCTTTGGCCGTGTCGACTGGCAAGCGTTCAAGCACCATGCCCGATGTGCCCACCATTGCCGAGCAAGGGTTTGAGGGCTTTGATGAAAAACCCTGGAACTGTTTTGTGACCAACGCCGGTGTGCCGGCCGAGGCCCTGGACCGCTTGCGCGCTGCATTTCGCGCCACGCTGGATGACCCCGAGGTGATTCTGGCTTTGCGCAAGACAGGCGTTGAAGAAGTGGGACGCATGCCCCTGGCCCAGATCGGAGAGCAAATGCGCCTGGACAACCTGAAATGGGGCGATGTGATTCGCCGCGCCAAAATCACCATGGACAGTTGAACTGGCGGGTTCGGTTTTCGGCACGCGATCTGACTTCAGGCCGTGGGTCGCGGCTTGTCGCGGTACTGATCAAACACCGCGCCTTGCAGGAACAAAGCCTCGGTGGCTTGTGCTGAATAGCCAAGTTGGGCCAGCACCGAAGCCGTGTGTTGGCCCAACCAGGGCGCAGGCATGCGAATGCTGCCCAGCGCACCGCTGGATTTGATGGGCAAACCCAAGGTCTTCATCGGGCCAATGATGGGGTGATCGATGTCGTGCACCATTTTCCGGGCCAGGACATGGGGGTCTTTCATGGTTTGCTCGTAACCAAAAACTGGACCGCCAGGGATGCCCAATGCATCCAGCAGCGCCACCCAATGGGCCGTCTTTTGTTGCGTGGTGACTGATTCAATGTCGCGTTCAAGCGCATCCACATTCTTGACCCGCAGGGCTTGTGTTCGGTAGTCCGGGCGTTCAAGCCAGTCGGGTTGGGCGATGACTTTTTCACAAAAATCCACCCACATTTTGGGCGTGCCTGCCCCCACGGTCACATACCCGTCTTGTGTGCGATAGGCTTGGTAGGGTGCAGAGCGTCTGTGCCGGGTCCCTGTGGCGGTGGGGATTTCGCCAGAGCCAAAAAATGCCCCGAATTCCCAAGGGGTCCAGGCCAACCCCGCTTCCAGCAAAGAGGTCTCCAGGTACTGGCCTTCGCCAAAGCGTAATTTGCCGATCAGAGCACCCAAAATACCCGACAGGGCCGTGACGCCGCTGGCAATGTCGTTCATGGCAATGCCCACTTTCGCAGGGCGGCCGCCGGGCTCTCCGGTCATCATCATGATCCCGGACATGCCTTGGGCAATGATGTCGTAACCGCCTTTTTGGCCATAGGGCCCGGTTTGGCCAAAGCCCGACATGGACGCGTAAATCACACCCGGGTTGTGCGCGCGAATGCTCTCGTAGTCCAACCCCATGCGGTTGACCACACCGGGGCGGAAGTTTTCCATCACGATGTCGGCCTTTGCAGCCAACTGGTGGGCGATCTTGAGCCCGGCTGGGTCTTTCAGGTTCAGGGCGATGCTTTTTTTGTTGCGGTTGAGCACTGCAAAACAATACGACTCGCCATTGACCTGGGGCTCAAATTGACGTGATGTATCGCCTTTGTCGGCATTTTCGAGTTTGATGACATCGGCCCCCATGTCAGCCAGGACCATGCTGCAGTAAGGGCCAGCCAGAACGTTGGTCAAATCCAGGACACGCAAGTCAGTCAATGGCAGTTTCATGGGAGGGCTTTCGTGAGTCAGCGAGAAGTTTTCAGCGGCCAGTGAACACCGGTTTGCGCTTTTCCATGAAGGCGGTACGCCCTTCGGTAAAGTCAGCGCTGTTGAAACACTGCGCCACCAAGCGGTCGCACAGAGCGACGTCGCGCAAAGCTTCGTCTTTGACAATTTCGCCCACAATGGTTTTGATGGACGCCACGGTCATGGGCGCATTGGCCGCAATGGTCTCGGCATATTGCTGCACATAACTGAGCAATTCATCTTTGGGGACCATGCGGTTGATCAAGCCCATGGTCTGCGCCTCCGCGGCACTGAATTGCCGAGCCGTAAAAAAGATTTCTTGCGCAAATGACGGACCTACCACGTCCACCAGTTTGCGCACGCCATCAAATTCATAGCCCAGCCCCAGTTTGGCTGCAGGAACAGCAAAACGCGCGTTGTCGGCCGCAATGCGGATATCACAGTTCAAAGCCACAGCCACGCCGCCGCCAATGCAATAACCCTGAATCATGGCCAAGGTGGGTTTGTTGAGTTTTTTCAGGGCCTGCATGCCTCGTTCGGCCACTTCGTCGTAATGACGGGTGGCCTGCGCTGAGTCACGCTGTTCGGCAAACTCCGAGATGTCAGCACCCGAAACAAAGGCTCTATCGCCTGCGCCATGCACCACCACCACGCGAATGTCGTCATCGCGCGCAAAGTCGTTCGCAATGTCTGCCAGTCCCTGCCACATCTCCAGTGATACGGCGTTGTGACGTGCCGGATTGTTGAAGGTGATCCAACCAACTTGCCGATCCTTGCGGGCGGCCATTTTGTCTGTTTTCAAAAGGCTCATGAAAGGGACCCCATGTCAAATGACTGCCAGTATGGGCTGCATCCAGGGGCCGTGCGGTTGCCCTTGTGACAGGACGGGTTGCGCTTTACCGTGCTGTAGCCGAATGGGGAGGCGGGTCCAGTGATTCAGATTTTGAAGCAGGAGAATGTTGTTTTGTATAAGCTAGTCAAATATTTTAAATATTGGCATGCATCAAATGAATATCAAAGACTTGGACCTGAACCTCTTACGTTTGTTTGATGCCGTTTGGCGCAGCCGCAGCGTGAGCCTTGCCGCTCAGCAACTGGGCATGTCGCAACCTGCGGCCAGCCAAGGGCTGGCGCGTTTGCGGGCCATGTTGGGTGATGCCTTGTTTGAGCGAAGCGGCTCGGGCGTGAGGCCCACGCCGCGCGCCGACCGGTTGGCGCAGGGGGTGCAAGTGGCCTTGGCCACGATCGAAGAGGCGCTGAATGCGTCGCAGGTGTTTGATCCGCAGCGTTCGGCGCGTGTGCTGCGCGTGCACCTGAGCGACATTGGTGAAGCGCGTTTTTTACCTGAACTGGTGCTGGTCTTGCAGCGCCTGGCGCCGGGCATGCGGCTCGAAGCCAGGCCTGTGCCGCACGACCAAATTGGGGCAGCCTTGGACAACGGCCTGTTGGACCTGGCGATCGGTTTCTTGCCCGAGGTGGTCGATACCTTGCAGCAGCCCTTGCTGAGCGACCGCTATGTGGTGCTGATGCGCCAGGGTCACCCGGTGGCCAAGAGGTGGGGTCAGTTGCAAAAAAAGGCTGGTCCGTCTTCCGATGCAACGCATGCCTTGTTGGCAGAGTTGGAATTTGCGGCTGTTCGCACCCACGCCGATACCCTGCGCATTTTGGAGCTGATGCATTGGCATCACCGCCTACGCCTGACGGTCAGCCATTTCCTGTCACTGCCTGGCATCGTGCGCAGCAGCGATCTGGCGGTGCTGATGCCGCGAAATTTTGCGCAAGGCTTTGCACAGGCCGGTGCACTGGCCATCATTGAGCCCGATTTGCCCTTGCGCGATTTCACCGTCTCGATGCACTGGAGTCAGCGCTTTGACAAAGACCCGTGCCTGCAGTGGTTGCGTGAAAACGTCTTACAACTGTTCAGTTCAAGCCAGGGCAAAGCATGAGCCATTTCAAACCTTACCTCAGCCAAACTGAATCGCCCAGCCGTACCGATGTGGAAGCCTTGCGCGGTCTGACTTTGCTGGAATTTGGCACCGACTGGTGCGGCCACTGCCGCGCCGCGCAGCCACTGATCGCTCAGGCTTTGTCCATGCAGCCGCATTGGCAGCACTGCAAAGTCGAAGATGGCCCCGGCCGTGCGCTGGGTCGCCATTACCGCGTCAAGCTGTGGCCCACCGTGGTGCTGTTGCGAGATGGACAAGAAGTGGGGCGGCTGATGCGACCTGCTGCCGCGCAGGACATCGAAAGCGCGATGACAAAGGCTTGATGCGGTGGTGGTGAGGCAACTGGCTTCGTGCTTTTTAAATATTCTGTTTTGTTTGGCACGACAACGGCGCTGACCAAGTCGAAATCGTGGACGACCACTGAGGAGTTGAAGATAGCTAAATCATTTGACGAAATTCATCCCGGCGAAATCTTGTTGGAAAATTTCATGAAGCCCATGGGGATCACGGCGCGTCAGCTGGCCGCTGACATTGATGTTTCGCCCAGCCGAATCAGCGATCTGGTCAATGGCAACCGCCCCGTGACGGCCGATACCGCATTGCGTTTGGGGTTGTTTTTCAACATGGAGCCCCGCTTTTGGCTGAACCTGCAAACCGACTACGACATGCGCCAAGCCGCGAGAACGCTCACTGCTGCCATTGCACCCCGCATTCGGGTGTTCCAGCAGCCAGCCGCTGCTTGACTGAACAGTGTCTGGCGAACCCTAATTCAGCAAAGCCCCAGCGTCCTCATACCAGAACAGCAGCGCGGCGTCGTAGCTTTCCCACACACAGCCATTGCAGCCACGCCCGCAGCACGAGGTGGGCTCGGGTGGCGGCTCGCGGAAGTCGTGGCCTGCGGCTTGCAGGCGTTCCTTCAATTGCGCAATGCCCCTGCGCACAGAAGCGCGCTGGGACGGGTAGGGGTCGATGATGGGGTGCTCTTCGTTCGAGGTCATGCCCTATTGTCAATCAGCGCCGACCTACTTACCGATGGATGTTCACGGCCTGCCCCTGCACCACCGTGTGCGCAATCAAGCGTTCATCGCCCATCACGATCATCGCAAACAGCCATTCGGCCAGCGTCTCGGTTTGCGCGGTTCGGCGCGCCAGCAAGGGCGTGGCCTGGTGGTTGAGCACCACAAAGTCTGCTTCGCAACCGGGCAGCAGGTTGCCCACTTTGCCGCTCAGGTCGAGCGCATTGGCCGCGCCCGCCGTGTGTTGCCACCACAGGTGCTCGGGCGCGAGGCTGATGCCGGGGCGGTCCACGCTTTGCCGGGCGACTGTGTAGGCCGCGTGCATGGTGTGAAAGGGGCTGAAGCTGGTACCGCCGCCCACGTCGCTCGCCAGGCCATAGCGCAGACCTGCTGCGTCAGATGCGGTGTAGTCAAAAAAACCGCTGCCCAAAAAC
>CAJBLW010000284.1 GCA_903953985.1 uncultured Burkholderiales bacterium | reverse complement strand
GGCAAGATCACGGTCAATGGCAAGGACATCCAAGCCTACTTTGGCCGCGAGACTTCGATCATGATCGCCAAGCAACCCCTCATGTTGACCAACCATGCCGAAACTTTCGACATCATGATCAACGTGCACGGCGGTGGTGAGTCCGGTCAAGCCGGCGCATCGCGCCACGGCATTACCCGCGCCTTGATTGACTACGACGCTTCGCTCAAGCCTATGCTGAGCCAAGCTGGTTTTGTTACTCGCGACGCCCGTGAAGTTGAACGTAAAAAGGTTGGCTTGCACTCTGCTCGTCGCCGTAAGCAGTTCTCCAAGCGTTAACCCGCTTTGCCTGTTTGGCCAAAAAGCCGCTTCGGTTTGCCGAAGCGGCTTTTTCTTTGGGCGCTTGGGGTTTGAAAAGCCCATGAGCCCAGTAGCGTTACTGGACAGGCTGGGCGGTAATTCCCGACCAGCGCGCTATACTATTTGGCATAGAACCGGAGAAACACCATGAGCGCTCTTGCTGAAAATATCCAAACTGTTATGCCCGATCCAATTGTCTTCACCGACAGCGCGGCCGCCAAGGTGGCCGACCTGATTGCTGAAGAAGGCAACCCAGATTTGAAATTGCGCGTTTTTGTGCAAGGCGGCGGTTGCTCGGGTTTTTCGTATGGTTTCACTTTTGATGAAATCACCAACGAAGACGACACCACCATGAGCAAAAACGGTGTGTCCCTGCTGATCGATGCCATGAGTTACCAGTACCTGACCGGTGCCGAGATCGATTACAAAGAAGACCTGCAGGGTGCTCAGTTCGTCATCAAGAACCCGAACGCCACCTCCACCTGCGGTTGCGGTTCTTCTTTCTCGACCTGATTTGCAGGTCGGGCCAGCATGGCTGACCACGCATCAACGGGGGTAGATGGCCCCCAGAACACGGGCGCCTCTGGCGCCCGTGACGCTTGGCAAGCTCGATGTTTCGCGTCGCACGGTTTTGAAAGCCAACCAGGCAAAGGCGGCGGCCTCCACTTGAAGCGGTGGCAGGCCCAATAACTCACTGTTCAAGACAGACATACCCGGCACATGCGCCGCTATCTGGCCCATCAACGCGCCGTTCAAAGCACCCCCACCGCAAACGACCACTTGGCAGGCTTCGGGGGCATAACGCAAGAGGTCTTGGCTGCAGGCGAAGGCCGTGTAAATGCAGAGGGTGGCTTGCACATCGGCCGGTTTCAAATCTTCAAACAACGCCAGGTGTTGCAGCAGCCAGTCTGGGTTGAACAGGTCGCGCCCTGTGCTCTTTGGGGGCTGCTTGCGCAGAAAACTTTCGCCGGCCATTTTTAACAGCAATTCGGGGTGCAACTGGCCACTGGCTGCCCAAGCGCCGTCGCGGTCGAATGCTTGTCCAGTGTGGCGAGCGCACCAGAAATCCATCAGGGCATTGCCTGGCCCGCAATCCCAGCCCAGTACCGAGCCGTCAGCCTTGAGCACACTCAGGTTGGCGATGCCACCGATGTTGAGCACAGCCACGCAGCGTCCGGGTTGTCCAAACACGCCATGATGAAAAGCAGGGACCAGCGGCGCGCCTTGACCCCCTGCAGCCAGGTCTCGAGTTCGGAAGTCAGCTACCACGTCGATGCCCGTCAATTCAGCCAACAAAGCCGGATTGATCAGTTGCAGGGTATAGCCTACAGCGGGAAGATGGCGCGCCACATCGGGGTCAAATTCCAATGGGCGGTGGCGCACTGTCTGTCCATGGGCGCCTATGGCATTGACTTGTGCGGCTGTCAGTCGGGTTCTGTGGAGCAAAGCGGTTACCACCTCGGCGTAATGGCGGGCAATGGTGTTGCTCGCCAAGGCGCTGCGGTGTAATTCGTCGGAGCCGCTTTGGTTGAGTGAAAGCAACTCACTGCGAAAAGCATTTTCAAAAGGTACAAAGTCATGGGCCAGGACTTTCAGTTGTCCCGCATCTTCTATTTGGGCAAGGACCCCATCCACACCATCCAAAGAGGTACCTGACATGAGGCCAATGAAATGGGAGGAGGGCATAAAAAGCGCCTGAATTGATCCGCCCAAGGCCATCGTTGGACCGATCATAAAAAAGGTCCTGCTGCCAGGGTGTCCGCCAATTATTGGCTGTTGACTTCCCGCATTTGGGCGGCTGCTTGCAACTGAGACTGAGCTTGTCCCACCAAGGCCACGAATCGAGCCATGGAGGAAGGCGCTATCGGACCGCTCTGGGCTTGCTGGATGATCTTCTGGGGGTCAACGTGGACGCCGTTGACGCGGAACTCAAAATGCAAATGAGGGCCAGTTGACCACCCCGTAGATCCAACAGCGCCTATGGCTTGGCCTTTTTGCACGGTTTGACCGTTGCGCACATGGATGCGGCTGAGGTGGGCATACAAAGTCGAGTGACCATTACCATGACGAACCTCAACCACGTTGCCATAGCCACCTTGTGAACCCGCAAAAACAACCACGCCATCGCCAACGGTCATGGCGGGAGTTCCAGTCGGTGCGGCATAGTCCACACCGCGGTGCGCTTGCTGGGTGTTGAAAATAGGGTGCAAGCGCATGGCAAAACCACTGGACTGACGTGAAAAAGTCAGTGGAGCAGCGAGATAGGAGCGACTCAAGCTCTTGCCGTCCATGTCGTAATAATTGCCTTTTTGGCCAGGCTCTTGGTACCAAATGGCATCGTACTGTTGGTTGTCATTGAGAAACTCGGCACTGAGCACCCGACCTGTTCGCAAGGGTTCTCCATCGGCTTCCAGGACTTCATAGACCACTGAAAAGCGAGCACCTTTTCGCAAAGTGCGGTGGAAGTCAATCTGATTGGAAAAAATCTGGGTCAGCTGGTGAATGACAGGGTCAGGAAGTTTGGCCTCGTCAGCGGCATCGTAGAGGGATCGCAACACCGTGCCACCGGTCATGCGGATGCTGGTGTTCATGGGCGAGGTTTCGAGTGCCGCTTGAAAGCCCTGTGAGGAACGCTCCACACGCAAACGTTGAAAGAAAGTATCGTTTTCGTTTTTGAGCCACCGTACGCTCAGTGAACGCAGCAACTGTTGGGGGGTGACTTCAGCGGATACTGCGCGTCCTCCTTGCTGAAGTGCTTGGCGGGCTTGTGGATTTTTGCGCAAAAATGCGGCCGCTTCAGCATCGACCAGTCCCAAACGACGCAGCAATGCTTCAGGCGTGTCTGAGTGGCGGGTGTTGTCGGAGCGGGTCAAAATGATTTCAAATTTGTCCAGCAGTTGAGCCTGCGATTCAAGCTGAGCGATCTCAACGGGCACGGTGATGTTGACAACGGGCTGGTCTGAAATATCCGGCGCCAGATTGGCGATGGCAAAAGCACCGCCGCCGCCGACCAGTAAGACGCTGGCAAGGCTGGCTGCAATTGTTTTAGGGTGACGCTTGAGCCATCCTTGAAGGGCCAGATTCGCTTGATTCAGGTGAGGGTGGTAACCGTCTACCCATGCTAAAAACTTTTGCGTGGCAATCAGCATTGCACCCAGCACGGCCGTGCCAAAGAACAATATGCTGAGCAGCAAAGAGATCAGTCGCGTCTGAAGGGTGTAAAGGAACGGCATGAAAAAAGAGAGGGGAACGATGTCAGGCGCAAAGTGATGAACCAGATGGGTCAGAAACAGTCAGGTCGCACATAAAATGCAATTTGAACTCGAAGAGCCATTGTATCCGTCTACATCGCATTCAACTCAGAAAAAACCCTTATGAATCAAGCGCTTGTTACAAAATATCCTGTAAATGACCGGGTGTTGAATGCTTTGGAAGTGACTTTACGAGGGTGCGAAGAGCTAATTCCCAAAGAAGATTGGTTACAGAAATTGGCCAAATCCGAGGCCACCGGCGTGCCACTGCGCATCAAACTGGGTCTGGACCCGACAGCGCCCGACATCCATGTTGGTCACACAGTGGTGCTCAACAAGATGCGCCAGTTACAGGACTTGGGACACCAGGTGATCTTCCTGATCGGTGATTTCACCAGCCTGATCGGCGACCCATCGGGGCGCAACAGTACCCGGCCGCCGCTCACGCCCGAACAGATTAAGGCCAACGCCGAAACGTATTACAAACAAGCCAGCTTGGTGCTGGATCCTTCTAAAACAGAGATTCGCTACAACAGTGAGTGGTCGCTCCCACTGGGCTCAATGGGCATGATCCAGTTGGCGGCCAAGTACACCGTGGCGCGCATGATGGAGCGCAACGACTTTCATGACCGTTTCAAGGCGGGCACCCCGATTTCGGTGCACGAGTTTTTGTACCCGCTCATGCAAGGCTATGACTCCGTGGCGCTCAAGTCCGATCTGGAGCTCGGCGGCACCGACCAGAAGTTCAACCTGTTAATGGGGCGTCATTTGCAGGCCGAATACGGTCAGGAGCCTCAGTGCATTCTGACCATGCCCTTGCTCGAAGGTCTGGACGGCGTGGACAAGATGTCCAAATCCAAGAACAACTACATCGGCATCAGTGAAGAGCCCAACACCATGTTCGCCAAAGTGTTGAGCATTTCTGACACGCTGATGTGGCGCTGGTTCACCTTGCTGTCGTTCAAGTCGATGGCCGAGATCGAGGCGTTAAAAAAAGAGGTTGCAGACGGGCGAAACCCCAAAGACGCCAAAGTCATGCTGGCCAAGGAGATCACGGCGCGGTTTCACAACGCAGCAGCGGCCGATGCGGCGGAGCAGGATTTCATCAACCGCAGCAAGGGCGGCGTGCCCGACGACATCCCTGAAGTGTCTTTGTCGGGCGCGCCTATGGGCATTGGGGCCTTGCTCAAATCGGCGGGCCTGGCACCTTCGACCACGGAAGCCGGGCGCCTGATCGACGGTGGTGGTGTGCGTGTGGACTCTAGCGTGGTCAGCGACAAGGGTCTGAAACTCGAGGCTGGCATTTACGTCGTCCAAGTGGGTAAACGCAAGTTTGCCAAGGTCACCTTGGCTTGAGTGAGGGCTGGCGCACGGTTGGATCTTTCAGCAGGAGTATCCTGAATCCATGAAAAGATTCGATGACTGGATGACGCCCACCCGCATGCTGTGGGCTTCGGTGGTGGTGGCGCTGGTGACCATTGCCCTGAAAACCGGGGCCTGGTGGTTGACCGATTCGGTCGGTCTGTTGTCGGACGCGATGGAGTCGCTGGTCAACCTGGCCAGTGCAGTTTTCGGCTTGATGATGGTCACCATCGCAGCGCGCCCAGCCGACGAAGAACATCCCTACGGCCACCATAAGGCCGAGTATTTCTCTTCTGGTTTTGAAGGCATCCTGATTCTGGTGGCTGCTCTGGGGATCATTTGGGTGGCGGTTCATCGCTTGTTCGATCCACAGCCGATTGAGCAGGTCGGCTGGGGTCTGGCCTTGTCGGTCGGCAGCTCTGCCCTGAACGGTTTGCTGGCCTGGCTGATGTTTCGCGCTGCCCGTCAGCACCGCTCGCTGGCACTGGAGGCCGACGCCCGGCACTTGGTGACCGACGTCTGGACCTCAGCTGGGGTGGTGGTCGGACTTGTTCTTGTGAGTTTGAGCGGCTGGTTGTGGCTGGATGCGGTGGTCGCCATCGGCGTGGCCCTGAACATTCTGAAAGAAGGCTGGAGCCTGGTCTGGCGGTCCTCGCAGGGCTTGATGGACGAGGCGCTGGAGCCCGAGGTATTGGCCGACGTGCAAAAAGTCCTGGATGGTTTTGCGCACCAGCGCGGCGAGACCGCGATCATTCGCTTTGACCACCTTAACACCCGCAAAGCTGGGCAACGTCGTTTTGTGGATGTGCACATGCACATGCCCGCCAGCTGGACCTTGGGTCGGGCTGCTGCCTTGCGCGCCAGTGTAGAGCAGGCATTGATGAGCGAGGTGCCCGGTTTGCGCGCAACCATCCAGCTCTTGCCCAGCGATGTGGAGGCGCACTTTGACGATGCCAGGGACTTGAAATGATCGCTGTGTTGCAACGGGTGAGCGAAGCCAGTGTGCGTGTCGATGACGAGGTCATTGGCCAGATTGGCGCGGGCTTGCTGCTGCTGCTGTGCGCCGAAAAGGGCGATACCGAGACGGTGGCCGACAAGATGCTGGCCAAGATACTGAAGCTGCGCATCTTCAGCGACGACGCAGGCAAGATGAATTTGAGCGTGCAAGATGTAGGTGGTGGTTTGTTGGTGGTGAGCCAGTTCACGTTGGCCGCCGATGTGGCGGGCGGTAATCGCCCCAGCTTCACCCAAGCCGCTGCGCCTGATGATGGGCGGCGCTTGTACGAGCACTTTGTGTCCCAGGCGAAAAAAGTCCACCCGGTGGTGCAAACCGGCCGCTTTGCCGCCGACATGAAAGTGGCCCTCATCAACGACGGCCCCATCACCATCCCGATGCGCATGATGGCTTGAGTCGCTGCTCGGGGTGGGCAACGATAATCCCCGCATGACTGCAACTTCTCCTGCCGCGAGTTCCGCTCGCTTCGACCAGCTTGCGCTGGCCCCTGCCACCCTTCAAAACCTCGAACAACTGGGCTACACCCAGATGACGCCCATTCAGGCGGCCAGCTTGCCGCTGACCTTGGCGGGGCAAGACCTGATCGCCCAAGCCAGCACTGGCAGCGGCAAAACCGCTGCCTTTGGCCTGCCATTGATCGAACGCTTGCAAAGCGCGGGCTCGCCCAGCGCAGCCATTCAAGCTGTGATTTTGTGCCCCACTCGCGAGCTGGCCGATCAGGTCACACAAGAAATCCGCCGCTTGGCGCGTGCACGCCAGAACGTGAAAGTCGTCACCCTCTGCGGTGGCGTGGCCCTGCGTGGTCAAACTGTGAGCCTAGAGCACGGCGCCGATGTGGTGGTGGGCACGCCCGGCCGCATCTTGGACCATTTGGAGCGCGGCTCGTTGAGTTTGGCGGACGTCAACACGCTGGTATTGGACGAAGCCGACCGCATGTTGGACATGGGCTTTTTCGACGACATCGCCAAAGTAGTGCGCCAGTGCGCCAAAGACCGCCAGACCCTGTTGTTTTCGGCCACTTACCCTGAAGGCATTGCCAAGCTGGCGGCTCAGTTCATGCGCGCACCTCAAACCGTCAAGGTCGAGGCGCAGCACAGTGCCCACAAAATTCGGCAGGTGTTTTACGAAGTGAGCGAAAGCCAGCGGCTGGACGCCGTGTCCAAATTGTTGGCGCATTTCCGCCCCGAGCGCACGCTGGCGTTTTGCAACACCAAACAGCAGTGTCGCGACCTGGTGGCGGTTTTGCAGGCCCAGGGTTACAGCGCGCTGGCGCTGTTTGGCGAGTTGGAGCAGCGTGAGCGCGATCAGGTGCTGGTGCAGTTTTCCAACCGCAGCTGCTCGGTGCTGGTGGCCACCGATGTGGCCTCGCGTGGGCTGGATGTGGAAGGCCTCGAAGCCGTGATCAACGTGGATGTGACGCCTGACCCCGAAATCCATATCCACCGTATTGGCCGCACGGGCCGGGGTGATGCCGAAGGCCTGGCGCTCACGCTGGCCAGCATGGACGAGATGGGTGCGGTGGGAAAGATCGAGGTGATGCAGGGCCGCGAGTCCACTTGGGCCCCTTTGGCCAATGTGGTGCCCGCTGCGGGTGGTTTATTGAAGCCGCCTATGCGCACGCTGCAAATCGTGGGCGGTCGCAAAGAGAAGATTCGCGCAGGCGACGTGATGGGCGCGTTGGCGGGGGAGTGTGGTTTGACCCGCGAGCAGGTGGGCAAGATCAATGTGAACGAGTTTTCGACCTATGTGGCGGTGCAAGCAGCGCTCGCTAAAAAGGTCGAGGCTCAGTTGTCGCACGGCAAGATCAAGGGCAAGAGTGTGAAGGTTCGGTTGCTCTGACGTTTTGCCTTTCGCTTGGGCGGTGTGTGAGGGGATGCGGCGGGTTCCTCACAACGGGGTACCGTAAATCGTCGCCCGCCGCATCCCCTCACACACCTGGGTGGTCAGTTTGGCGAGAGGCTTGCTG
>CAJBLW010000283.1 GCA_903953985.1 uncultured Burkholderiales bacterium | reverse complement strand
GTGGCCGCTGGCGTGCGCCGCGAACAGGAAGAATCCGACATCTGCCAACGTCTGCAAGCCGGGGAGACCACCATGGCGGTGTATGGGTGGGACCACTGAAGAACGGCAGGCCTTGTCTAGGGTCCAGCGACGCAAGGCGCTGCTGGACACCAGAGTTGGCGTCAATTCAAAGATCTAGGGTCAAAGACGGGCTTAGGCTGCGAGAGCAACACACGATCAGGCGGGTGTTGGCTTGCTGGGTTTCCTTGTTCAGGATCTGGTCGCGATGGTCGGGAACACCGTCCAGCAGGGCCACCTCGCACATGCCACAAACACCCTGCATGCAACCAAATTGGGCGTTGACGCCGTTGTCCAGCAGCACATCGAGGATAGATTTGTCTGCGGGCACGCTGAGCTTTTTTCCCGATCGTGCGAGGACCACTTCGAATTCATGGGAAGTGGCCACTGAGGGCGCGGCCTGCACGCTGCCAAACCGCTCAAGGTGGACTTGGTCTTTTGGAAGCTTCGCTGTTGCTTCCTCGTACGCGTTCAGCATGGCCGCCGGTCCGCAGCAGTAAAGTTGCGAGTCTTTGGGGGCTGAGGCCAAAGCTGCGGCGATGTCCAATGGCACGCCGCCGGCCTCATCGTCGAAGTGCGTGAAAAGCCGACCGCACACAGAGCCACGGGCCAGTTTCTCAATGTCTTCCAGGTAAGCCGCATGAGCGCGGCTGCGTGCGGCAAAGTGCAGCGTCCAGGGTCGCCCCAGTCGCTCCAATTCCTGCGCCATCGACCACACAGGTGTTATGCCGATGCCGCCTGCGATCAAAACGCTGTGGGGCGCCTCTGGATGCAATTCAAACAGGTTACGAGGACCGCTGATCTCGATCTCGTCGCCAACTCGAAGCTGCTGATGGACATAGCGTGACCCGCCCCGACTGTGGAGGTCCAGGGCAACTGCGATCTCATACCGCAAGTGCGAACCGGCATGGCCGACCAAGGAATAGCTGCGTGTCAGTCCTGCTCTCAGGTGCAGATCGATGTGATCACCCGGGCGCAGCGTTGGCAAGGGCTCTTGGTTCAGGGTCTCGAGCACGATGCTTAAAACCTGGGGTGTTTGGCGGGTCATCGACCGAACACGCAAGCGTGATGAAGTTGAAGCAGAGGGTGTCATGGTCATGGTGTGGGCAAGGTGAGTGCGTTCGTCATTCACTTCGCCGTGCCAATTGGGTGCTGCGTACACGGCTGAGAAGAAACCGCATCTGGGCGATTTCCTCGCCGTTCAGACAGTCGAAGAAGTCCCGCTCCGCCTTGTCAACTTTTGACTCGCAGCGCACCATCAAGTTGCGTCCCTCAGGAGTCAAGCGCACTTTGATAACGCGGCGGTTGGTCGGGTCGGTGGTGCGCGTGATGAACTGCTTGGATTCAAGGTTTTTGATGAATTCACCCATTGATTGGGCCGTCATGTTCGCGCGCCGCGCCAGTTCGGCCGACGAGACCGGCTCATGGTGAATGATGAGGTTCATCACCATGTACTGGCCGGCGGTGATGCCATCCGGCTGCAGGCATTCGTCCAAGCGCCAACGCACCAGTTGCTCGATCTGCTGAACATAGAAAAAGGCGCGTGCTGTTACGGACATGGTCAAGAAAAGTGAAGGTTGGAGGCGACTCAAATGCTGTCGTCTGGCAGTGAAAGCAAGCTGTCATTGCCGGATTCGATGCGAGCGCACAGCCCATCGATAAGGGGAAGTTGCCGTTGAACCCAGACTCTGGCAAGTTGGTATTTTCGCTGCCTTTCGGCAGCGTCCGCAAAGTGGCAATGAGGTGCATCACTGACGACGGCTGCGATTTCGGCCCATGTCCACCCCAGGTACAAGATGCCCACTGCGGTGAGCAGATCGTAGGCGCCTGCATTGATTTGCTCAGGGCTGCTCTTGTGGTTCTGGTCGATCCAATCAAAGGTCTTCTGCAGACGCGCGAGTGCGGCCGACAATGGTTTCATAAATTCGGCCAGTGAAGCTTTTTCATGTTGTACATCAAGGAAGGCGCGAATCGATGACATGAAATGCTGGCGCGCTCTGGCGCCGTTGGCCGTCAGCTTGCGTTGCAACAGGTCCACAGCCTGGATGCCATTGGCGCCTTCATAGAGCTGGCCAATGCGTGCATTGCGCACAATTTGCTCCAAACCATAATCTTTGATGTATCCATGGCCGCCCAGCACCTGCTGGCAAGCCACTGCGGCCTCAAAGCCGCGGTCGGTGAAAAAAGCCTTCATGACCGGTGTGAGAACTTCGAGCAGGTCACTGGCGTGCTCTCTGTCGGCTTTGTCGAGTGCATGTTCTGCGATCGATTGCCACAGTGCAGCACGCATAGCACCCGCCCGCGCCCCTTCCACAAACGAGCGCGATTCGAGCAGCAGGCGCCTTACGTCGGCATGCACGATGATGGGATCGGCAGGCCGTTCGGGGTAGCGTGGGTGACCTTGAGCACGACCCGAAAGTCGTTGGCGCGCGTAAGCTGTGGCGTTTTGGCAAGCGATTTCGGCATAGCCTATGCCCGACATGGCGGTCCCCACACGGGCATAGTTCATCAGAAGAAACATCGGCGCCATGTTGGCGGAGGTGCCGGTATGCTGCGTGTCTGCGATGCGCCATCCCACCGCGTTGGTAAATTCCATCGCGCAAGTGGCATTGCCTTCGATGCCCATTTTGTGCTCGATAGACAGGGCTTTGACGCCATTGGATGCGCCCACTTCACCGGTGACGATATCGACCATGCGCTTGGGCACCATGAACACATTCACCGAAGACAGGCCCGAGGGGATGCGGCCAGATTCATCGGGCACCTTGGCCAAGACGATGTGCACGATGTTGTCCGTCAGGTCGTGTTCGCCGCCGGAAATGAATATCTTGTTTCCCGTGATGCGCCAGGTGCCATCATCTTGCGGTTCGGCCCTGGTGCTCAATTGGCGCAGGTCGGTGCCTGCCTGGGGCTCTGTCATGCACATCGTGGCCGTCCAATCACCGTCAGACAGTCGGGGCACGATGTGTTGCTGGATCCAGGGCTCGCCCAGCGTAGCCAGCATTCGGGCTGTTGGTGCACAAAAACTGTTGTACATCGAAAAAGAGTGACCAGTCGATACGCGCAGCTCGCTGATCGGCACCGACATCAGCGGCGGCAGGCCCGCACCGCCCAACGATTCTGAGAGGCTCAAACGATGCCACCCGGCCGCACGATAGGCATCCCAAGCCTTGCCAAAACCGTCGGGGGTGCTCACCTGACCGTTCGCGATGCGCGCGCCCTGCGCGTCGGATTTCTGGTTGATCGGGTGCAAAACGTCCACATGAAAACGCGAAGCGGCTTCAAACACCTGGGCGGTGAACTCTGGCAAAAGCTCGGAAAATCCGGGAAGGTCGGCGTAGCGTTCGATTTTCAAAAGGTCGTGCAGTACAAACTGCCAGTCTTCCTGGGGGGCGCGGTAGGTGAGCATAGGTCGATGGTGTGAATCAGGACGCTGGAGTGATCAGGGTTTGCTGCGCACCGGCAAGGCGCACCAGCAGTTTCGCGGGCTCGAAGCGCTCGCCATGGGTATCGCGCAATGACTGCAAACGGTGCACGACCGTCGACACGCCGATCACGTCAGCGTGGTACATCGGCCCGCCTTTCCAGGCTGGCCAGCCGTAGCCGAATTGCCAGACCAGGTCGATGTCGCTGGCGCGCTCAACGATGCCTTCTTCCACCAACTTGGCGCCCTCATTGATCATGGGCAAGATCAGTCTGTCGCAGATTTCGGCGTCGCTGAGGGTGCGCCGTTCGATCTGTGCGACTTGCGATGCCTGCTCGATTAACCCGGTGACTTCGGGGTCCACGATCGGTGTGCGTTTTCCGCTGTCATAGCGGTAATAGCCTTTGCCCGCCCTCTGGCCAATCCGGCCTCTTTCAAACAGCTGTTCGATCAACCAGTCGGATTGACCCGCACGTTTGCGCGCGTGGTAGGTCAAAGCGATGCCGCCCGCCATGTCCTGCAGTTCGAAGGTGCCCATGGGCAAGCCAAATTCCCGAAGCACACGGTCAATCTGCTGGGGCAAAGCGCCTTCCAGCAGCAGGCGCGCAGCCTCGCGCTCGCGCCGAATCATCAGCCGGTTGCCAACAAAGCCATCGCAAATGCCCACGGTGACAGCGACTTTGCCCAGCCGGGCGGCGAGCGCCTTGGCTTGACGCAAGGTGTGCTCAGAGGTCTGGGGCGCACGCACCACCTCGATCAATTGCATCACGTTGGCGGGGTTGAAGAAATGCAGACCTACCACCGAGCCGGGACGGCGTGTGGCCGCCGCGATTTCGCCGACGTTCAAGGTGGACGTGTTCGTAGCCAGCAAGGCGTGTGGGGCCGCGATGGTATCCAACACGGCGAAGAGTTGTTGCTTGAGCGCCATGTCCTCGAAGATGGCTTCGACAATTACGTCGGCGCGGGCTGCGTCTTGCACAGCGATACTGGTTTGCAACAGGGCCAAACGTGCGGCATGTGCGCTCGTGTCCATCCGGCCGCGCTCCAGGTCTTTGCGCAGGGCCACTTCTATCCGCTCCCGCCCAGCGGCCAGTGATTGGGCCGCGCTGTCAATCAATTGCACTCGCATGCCCGCGGCTAGGAAAGCCAGCGCGATGCCTGTGCCCATATGGCCTGAACCGATGATGGCCGCTTCTTGAAAGGCCTGTGCGCCATCGCCTTGCACTTGCCCCAGGGCTTCGATGGCTTGGAGGCTGTAGTGGCGAGCATGATCGGCCTCAGGGGTGGTGAAGGCGAGCGCATTTTTGCCACCCTCTGCCGGCAAAAATCGCAGGGTCACTGGATCGCCAATGCGCAAGGTGTGTATGTCGGCATCAACCACCACGGTGGACAGGCGAATGCCCTCTTCGAGTTCGATGATGGCCGGAGCCGTCGGGCGCGCTGCGCGGCCCATGACCGTGTAGGAATAAACGGTGCCGCGACCGGACACCTCGCGCCATTGGGTTTGAGGGTGACCGCACAGGGGGCAATGCTTGCGCGGGTAGAAATGGGAGCGCTGGCACTGGGGGCAGTGTTTGACCAGCAGTTTGCCTTGGGCAGTGGCTTCCCAGAAGGGTTCATCGCCTGGAAACATGACCGGGGCGGGCAAGGGGTGCTTCGCTGAACTCATGGATTTACTCCGCCTCAAAAATGAGGGTGCCGGCTGCATGTGAGCCTGCAAGACTGCCGCCGGTGCCGTGCGCTAGGACCAGCGAATGGTCGGCGACTTGAACAGCAGGATGTGCCTCGCCGCGGCATTGACGCACCGCTTCCAGGATCTTGGTCAAGCCGCCCTTGTTACCGGGATGGTTGTTACACAGGCCACCACCGTCGGTGTTGAAGGGCAGTTTGCCGACGCCGGAAATTAAATTACCGTCGGCTACGAAGCGCCCGCCTTCCCCCTTTTTGCAAAAACCCAGATCTT
Organism: uncultured Burkholderiales bacterium; assembly: GCA_903953985.1. Classification (GTDB taxonomy): domain Bacteria; phylum Pseudomonadota; class Gammaproteobacteria; order Burkholderiales; family Burkholderiaceae_C; genus Limnohabitans_A. Next base: position 19,035 of record CAJBLW010000283.1, on the reverse strand, counting down.
CGAGTTGGACGATCACGGTGATCGTGAAGCTGTCGTACAAGGACGCGTAGCGGATGTCCTTTGGTGTCACTCCGGCTTCGGCGAAGGCTTTGGCACCCGAATGAACGCCAGCGGACCAAGTCAGATCGATGCGACCTGCATCCGGGTGCTTGATGGCTTCCCCTGCGCCCAATAACCTGACGCGCGGACGGTTCAGTCGTTTGGCAATCTCTGGTCGAACCAGCACCACGGCCCCCCCCCCATCGGTCATCACGCAGCAGTCGAGGCGACGCAGCGGATCTGCCACAAAGGTTGAGGCCAGCACATCGTCCACGCTGACCACTTGGCGGTGAAGGGCTTGGGGGTTGTGCTGGGCATGGTGCGATGCGGCCACACGCACCCATGCCAGTTGTTCCGGGGTCGTGCCAAATTCATGCATGTGTCGTCGCGCCACCATGGCGTAGCCATACATGGGCATGGGTGGCACGGCCAGCTGGAAGGGCAGGTTGGGCATGGTGTTGCGGTCGATGCCAGCCAGGCTGGTGCCTGCACCTGCGGCAAGTGGCCTGTCGGCCATGGTGATTAGCGCTACATTGCAGTGCCCCGCCGCGATGGCCTGGGCAGCGTGGCTGACATGCAGCAAATAGGCGGATCCGCCGGACTCCGTGGTGTCGATGTGGCGCAGTCGGTTCAGGCCAATGTATTCGGCCATGGTCAAGCTGCCCAGACCGGGGGCGTCAGCGCCGCAAAAGTAGCCATCGACATCGTTGAGCGTGAGGCCAGCGTCAGCCAAGGCACCCAAGGCAACGTCAGCATGCAATTGCGCAGTGGAGACCCCGTCGGCCCGCCGCAAGGGGTGCTCGTAGATCCCGGCGATGTAGGCAGTTCCTTTGAGGCTCATAGTGACCTTGCGTGTGAGTGACGATGTTAATAATAAGGTAGCCTTAAGGATTTTCGGGCAATTACAGAGATTACTTCATTAGGGAAAAACCTAGGTTTTTTAGTTTTTGTACATGATAAGGTTACCTTGTCATTTAAGGCAGCAATAACCACCCCAAAATTCATGGCCCACTGATGTTGAAACCAGATGTTCCATTCTTGCCCTTGCCATTTCTGGCGAGAGACATTGATCTGCATGAACGCGATGGCGGCGTGGTGTTGATGCGTAGCCGTATTCCTTTAGGGGCGGTGGCACCTCATTTGCCCGGAGTGTTGCGCTTTCATGCAGAGCAAAGGGGGCCGCACCCTTGGCTGGTTCAGCGACGCTCTGGCGAGTGGGTGGCCTTGACGTACGGCGAGGCTCAGCGCCAGATCGATGCCGTCACGCAGTGGCTGCTGGCGCAAGACCTTTCCGGGCGAGCGGTGATGGTGCTCAGTGGCAATTCACTTGAACACGCCGTATTTGAGATGGCGGCCATGCAATCGCGCATGCCCTATGTACCCGTCACACCAGCTTACGCCCTCGTGAGTCAAGATCACGTCAAGTTGCGCGACATGGTCGATCAGATCGATCCAGCCGTGCTGTTTGTGCAAAACGGCCGCGCCTTTGAGCGTGCACTGAGCGCATTGGCGTTGGACCGGCGTGTGGTTTTGCAGGTTGAAGACCCCGTGTCACTCCCGAAGGGCGCTGTTTGGTCCGAGGTGCTGCGCACGCCAGCAGAGTCCTCGGTGGAGGCGTCAATCGCCGCCATCCAGAGCGATACCATCGCAAAAATACTGTTTACATCCGGCTCAACAGGTGCGCCCAAGGCGGTGCCCATCACCCAGAACATGCTGTGCGCCACCATGGCCATGCACGCAGCCAACGTGGGGCGCAGCGATAACACCCCTGATTCCGTGCTGCTCGAGTGGCTGCCCTGGAGCCATGTGGCGGGCGGTACGGCAATTTTCAACAGCGTGATCGAAGATGGCGGCACGATGTATTTGGACGACGGTCGTCCGATGCAGGGCGAATTCGACAAAACATTGCGCAACCTCAGAGAGGTCTCGCCCACACGTTTCAGCAGTGTGCCTGTTGGCTTCAACATGTTGGCTGACGCGCTCGAGGCCGACGAAGAATTGGGCCGCAATTTCTTTCGCCAGCTGCGCCGCCTGACATCTTCGGGGGCCAAGCTGCCAGAAAGTACCTATCAGCGTTTACAGCAACAGGCTGTGCGTCATTTGGGTTATCGAATTCCATTCGTTTCCAGCTATGGGTCAACCGAGACCTGCGCGGCTGCGACCACCGTGCATTGGCCCTCTGAGCGTTCCGGTTTGGTCGGTTTGCCGCAGCTGGGCGTCGAGTTAAAACTCGAACCCTTGGGCGATGCGCGCTATGAGGTCCTTCTTCGAGGCCCATCTGTAATGGCTGGCTATCTCAACCGGCCCGACCTCAAGCAAGAGGCCTTCGATGATGAGGGCTACTACCGCATGGGTGATGCAGTGACCTTTGTCGACCGTCAGAACCCGCTTGAAGGCCTGGCTTTTGCGGGCCGTGTGGCGGAAGAGTTCAAGCTGCAGTCGGGCATCTTTGTGCGCGTGGGGACACTGCGGGTCGAGGTGATCAACGCGGCCGCCCCCTTGGTGGCGGATGCGGTGATCACGGGTGCGGACAGGTCTTGGGTCGGTGCGTTGGTTTGGCTGAACGTCAAGATGTGCCAAGACAAATTTGGCAAGTTGTCGCCCGTAGAACTGGCGCAAGACCCACGGGTTCGCACCGCGCTGGCCCAATCGCTGCGTGGGCACAACGCCCAGCACCACGCCAGCAGCATGCAGATCCGCCGTGTGTTGATCTTGACTGAATCAGCATCCATGGATTCAGGTGAAGTCACTGACAAAGGTTATGTGAACCAGCGGACAGTCCTGGCGCGACGTGCCCATTTGGTCGAGGCGCTTTATGCGGATTCGCTGGAAGCTGCGGTCATTCAAGTCGATAACGAAGGTCTTTTCAATGGACAGGAACTATGATGGCCCCCAACAATAATGAAAAAATGCTTGAGATTCGGCACGAGGATGGTATCGCCTTTGTCGGCTTGAATCGGCCCTCCAAGCGCAATGCCATCAACGATGCGCTTTTGGCCGAATTAGGTGATTTTTTCACCAGCGATGCTGGGGATGCGCGCGTCGTGGTCCTGCATGGCCTAGGTGAGCATTTTTGCGCGGGCCTCGACCTTCATGAACTCATGGCCAAGCGCAGCCCTGACATCATGGTGGGCATGCGCCGCTCCCGTCAGTGGCACCAAGTGTTTGATGCGATTCAGTTTGGCGAGTTGCCGGTGGTCAGCGTCTTAAAGGGCGGCGTGATCGGCGGTGGCTTGGAGCTCGCAGCCGCAACCCATGTGCGCGTGAGCGAGGCCTCTACTTTTTACCAACTGCCTGAAGGTCAACGCGGCATCTTTTTGGGGGGCGGTGGATCCGTTCGCATACCCCGCATTTTGGGCGCAGGACGGGTGGTTGAGATGATGCTCACTGGCCATGCTTTAACCTCGTTAGAGGGGCACAGCCTGGGCCTGTCGCATTACTTGGTGGCCGATGGCGAGGGTCTGGCCAAGGCGACAGAACTGGCCAAATCGATTGCATCGAATGCACCCCCAACCAACTACGCCATCGTCAACGGGATCTCACGCATTGGCGAGATGGGCATGGGTGAAGGCTTCTTCACGGAAACCATGGTCACCGTCATGACCAAGGCCGCAGGTATTGGATCGGCGCAGCGGATCAATGATTTCTTTGAGGATCGCCGAAAGCAGCGCGAAGACACCTCTGGCAACACCTAAAGACCACCGTACTTTGTTCAGGACCCCACAGGAAAGGTAATCAAACATGCTGACTCAAGATGAAAATGAACTGCTTACCCGCGTCACCCATGGTGCGCCGATGGGGCGGATGATGAAGCAATACTGGTGGATCCCTGCGGCCCGGTCCGACAATGTGCAGCCCGATGGCAAGCCTCTGCGTGTACGACTCTTTGGTGAAAACTATGTTGCTTTTCGCGCCACCAATGGCAAGGCCGGTTTCTTCAATGAGGCATGCCCGCACCGCGGCGCGTCGATGGCTCTGGCGCGCAATGAAGACAACGCATTGCGTTGCATATACCACGGCTGGAAATTCAATGTGGACGGCAAAACAGTGGCGGTGCCCACACAGCCGAGCAACGAAGCTGAATACTGCAAGCATGTCCCTCTCAAGCACTACCCGGTGCGCGAGTCGGCCGGCATCATCTGGGTTTGGTTGGGCGAGGGCGATGAAGTGCCAGACTTTCCCAAACTCCCCTTCATTGATTTGCCTGCTGAAAACATGGTGGTTTTCCGGCAAAAGGTTAATGCCAACTGGCTTCAGGCAGTGGAAACAACCATGGATTCCGCTCACCTTGGCGTGCTGCACCAAAGCTGGCTGGTGGGCTTTGGTGACATCGAGTATTCGTCTACCAATATGGCGCCTATCTATCACGTCGCCCAAAAGCCTTATGGCTTTCGCTACGCCGCCGTGCGCGAATTGAAAGACCACCGCAACTACGTGCGCACCAACGCCTTCATCATGCCCTGGTATGGCATCGTCTCGCCCAATCAGGCTGAGATCAAAGGGGGGTCTGCCTTCTTTTCCATTCCGATCGATGATGAGAACATTTGGTACTGGCAGATCACGTATCGCACCGAAGAAAAACTGGTTCTCAACAAGACCCATCACTTCACAGACGCGGACTCGTGGCCGCCGTTGCCGCCTGGGACGCCCGATGACAACTGGGGCCAAGACCGTGAAGCCATGAAGAACGGGCATTTCACTGGCTTCACCCAAATGCTGGGAACCGAAGACTTCGCCGTGATCCAGAGCATGGGATCGATTCAGGATCGAACCCGCGAGCACCTGGGTGCGGGCGATGGCGCCGTGCTCGCAGTCCGCCGATGCTTGGCGAATGCGGTGCGTGAATTCATGGGTGGCAAGGTGCCGACCCTGGCCAAACATGAAGACATTGACTACTCAGTGGCTTTGCCCAAGTCGATGGTGGTGGAAGAAACTCTCGACTGGCGTACCACCCTGTGAGCGTAGCTGATTTTTGATTTCAAAAAAGGAGACAAGGTAATGAATATCAAGCATTTCACGTCCTCATACGTCGCAGCTTTTTCGACGCTGGCGATCTGCGCCACCCCCGCACATGCGGCACCCGGCGATCCGGTGCGCGGTGGTAGCGTGGTGATTCCTATCCATGTGGGAGAGCCTGCCACGTATGACTGTCACGCGACCAACTCGCCTGCCGTGATGTGGCGGGTCTCGCCGCATTACTCCACTTTGCTCAAAGTCAATGCAGAGCGCTCGCCAGAGGTGATGGGGGATCTGGCCAAAAGCTGGACGGTCTCCAGTGACCACCTCACCTACCGTTTTACCCTGAACGCTAACGTCAAATTTCATGACGGCTCCTTGCTGACCAGCGCAGATGTGAAGGCAAGTTTTGACCGAATGCGTAACCCTCCGCAAGGCGTTGTGTCGCTGCGTCAGGGCATGCTGGCGGACATTGCTTCGATTGAGACACCCGATCCCCAAACCGTGGTCTTTAAGTTCAGCAAACTCAATGCGGCTGCGCTGCAGTTGTTGGCCTCGCCTTTCGGTTGCATTTACTCGGCCAAGCTGTTGGCCAGTGATCCGTCTTATCCAGGCAAACGGGTGGTGGGGTCCGGGCCGTTCAAGTTCGTGCGCCACACACCCGGTGCTGAATGGGTGGGCGAGCGTTTCGACGACTATTTCATGCCGGGACGCCCTTATCTGGACAGCTTTCGCATGCCCAGTGTGGCCCCTGTTTCGGCGACCAATGCTTTGATTTCCGGGCAAGTGAACTACACCATGCAGGGCCTGACCTCGGCAGAAGTGGGACGAGTCACGGCCGCGCGCGGTGACAAGGTAGTGGTCGTGGGCGGGGCGAGCGCAACGGCCTTTTTGCCCTGGTTCGCCATGAACACGCAGCGCGATGGCCTGAAAGACGAGCGCGTGCGCCGAGCATTGAATCTGGCGTTAGACCGCTGGGGCAGCTCCAAGCCAATGGAGCAGCTCACACCGATGTTTAAGGTCGGCGGATTGGTTCGGCCAGGATCGACTTTCGCTCGCTCTGATGCAGAGCTTGCCAAGTTGCTTGGTTTTGGGCGCGACATTGAGGCGGCGCGCAAAGAGTCGCGCCGTCTATTGGCGGCTGCCGGTCAAAAAAATCTGAAGATCACGCTGGTCAACAACCGGGCGTTCACCTTCTTTGGTGTCTTTGTGGCCGATCAGCTGCGCCAAGTTGGTGTCACGGTCGATCACATGCCGTTGGATACACCACAGGTCGCGGCGCGCCGAGTTTCTGGTGATTACGACCTGATTTTCGACAGCCCGGCCGAGTACGTTGACGACCCTTCGATCCAGCTGTCTTATTTTGAACCGTTCAGCACCAACCGCGGCAATCTGGCGCGCGTGGGCGATCCGACATTTGTCGATAAGTACCAGTCGCAATTGCGTGAAATCAATACAGAGTCTCGCCGCAAGAAAGTGCAGGACCTGGAGGCTTACCTGATGGAGAAAAGCTATGTAATGCCTTTGTTCTGGCAGGTTCGCAAACGCGTCATTGACAGCCAGCTGCGTGGTTTGGGGGATCCGCCATCCAACTATCTGAAACTGGACTTGAACGATATCTGGCTGGACACTGCTGCTCGCAAGTGATCGCCTGCCGTGAACCCTGACGCTACCGGTCCTATGACGCACTTGCCTGAATCTACTTTGCCACCCCAGCCACTCCTCACGGTGCGCGACCTGAGCGTCACTTTCTCCACAGAAGAAGGTGATGTCCAGGCCGTGCGTGGGCTTAGTTACGAAGTCAGAGCCGGGGAGATCTTGGCGATTGTCGGAGAGTCAGGCTCGGGCAAGTCCGTCAGCTCACTTGCGGTGATGGGTTTGCTGCCTTCCAATGCCAAGATTGAATCGCAGGTGCTCAACTTCGAAAACCATGATCTGAAAACCATCAGCAAAGAGCAGATGCGCGCCTTGCGCGGCCGTGACATTGGCATGATTTTTCAGGATCCGATGACCGCCCTCAATCCGGTCATGACCGTGGGGGAACAGCTGACGGAGCCCTTAATGTTGCATCTGGACCTGACGCGGCAGCAGGCGGTTGAACGTGCCAAAGAGTTGTTGACCCTGGTGGGTATTCCGGATGTCCAGGCACGCCTGGAGCAATACCCGCATCAATTTTCAGGGGGCATGCGACAGCGGGTGATGATCGCCATCGGTCTGTCATGCAATCCGCGACTGCTGATTGCCGATGAGCCGACCACGGCCTTGGATGTGACCATCCAGGCGCAGATCCTCGAGTTGATGCAAGACCTGTGTCGTCGCTTGGGCGTTGCGCTGGTAATCATCACCCATAACCTTGGAATCGTTGCGCGTTACGCTGACCGTGTCCTCGTCATGTATGGCGGGCGGATGTTGGAGTGCGGTCCCACAGCGACTGTTTTGCAGCACCCTCGGCATTTTTATACGGCGGGTCTACTCTCGTCCGTACCTAGCCTGGACACACCTTTGGTTGGGCGACTGGCCGCTATCGAAGGCATACCGCCCAATCCTCGTCGCATGCCGTCAGGTTGTGCTTTCATGCCTCGTTGTCCCTATGCACAGCTGGCCTGCAAGGAAGAGCTGCAGGCGCTGTTAACGGACGTGGGAAGCGAGTCTGCCTGCATCCGCGCATCAGAGATGGCGAATGGGACGTTGAGCTGGCAGCCTAGCCACTCAGCAGTTCACAAGGCCAGTGCATCTGGTCGGAACGAAGCGGCTGATAACCATCCCCTAGTGGAGCTGCTAGCCCTGGAAAAAACTTTCTCGGTAAAGCGCGGACTCTTCGGCAAGACCGTGCAAGTCAAGGCGGTACGCGACATCACATTGTCCATCGGTCGACGCGAAACCGTTGGTTTGGTTGGTGAATCCGGTTGCGGAAAGTCTACGCTCGGGCGCTTGCTGCTTCGGTTGGAGAAGCCAACGGCAGGCAAGATTCTTTTTCGTGGCCAGGACATCACCCACCTGGGAGATAGGGGCTTGCGAAAATTCCGCCAACAAGCGCAAGTTATCTTCCAAGATCCGTTTTCTTCTCTGAATCCACGGCAAAGAATCATTGACATCATCTCGGAGCCCATGCGTGTCCATGGCCTGATTAAGAACAATGCTGAGGCACAGTCTGAATCTCATCGCTTGCTCAAGCTTGTGGGTCTGGGTGAAGACCATGCAGAGAGATTCGCCCATCAGCTCTCGGGCGGTCAGCGCCAGCGCGTGGCCATCGCCCGTGCGCTTGCGATGCGCCCGGATTTCATCGTTTGTGATGAGGCCGTTTCGGCCCTCGACGTCTCTATTCAGGCCCAAGTCGTCAATCTCTTGAGTGATCTGCAAGAGCAGCTGAATTTGTCGTACTTGTTCATTGGCCACGATTTGGCCGTGGTTCGGCAAATTGCCACTCGGGTGGTGGTGATGTACCTGGGCCGTATCGTGGAAATTGCCGAACGCGATGCTTTCTACAGTCGGCCCATGCATCCTTATTCGCAGGCTTTGTTGTCGGTTATTCCCAGTGTGGGGGATGCCAGTGGCATTCGGCGTGAGGTGATTGCGATTCGCGGTGAACCGCCGAGTCCTCTGGCACCGCCATCGGGTTGTGCCTTTCGCACCCGTTGCCGCGATGTCATGCCCGAGTGTGCTCAGCAGATGCCGGTGCTGCGCGACATCGGCCTTGGGCAGCAAGTGGCTTGCCTCAAATATCAGTGAGACCAACACCATGATCACGCTCTTTGTCAAACGAAGCTTGCAGTTCCTCTTCACCCTGTGGGCGGTAGCGACGCTGATTTTCTTCATGCTGCGGGTGCTGCCCGGTGATCCGGTTGAGTTCAAGTACCTCAGCGAGGGGGGCACCATCTCGGCCGAACAACTGGAGGCCCAGAAAAAACGATTTGGCTATGACAAATCAGTGCCCGAGCAGTATGTCCGCTGGATTGGCGGACTCACGCACATGGATTTGGGCATCTCCGTTTGGAGTGAAAACCCGATCACAGAGGAAATTCGTTCGCGCTTCGGGATCACTTTCCAGATTGCCATCGCGGCACTTTTTATTGGCTTGCTGCTGGCCATTCCGCTAGGAGTGGCGTCGGCCTTGACCCGGGGGACCTGGATTGACCAATTGATTCGGGCTGCCACAGTCACGGGGCAATCCATCCCCAGCTTTTGGATGGCGATGTTGGTGATCCTGGCGCTGCTGTCGACGACGGGCTGGATTCCCTCCATTCAAGAAGCTCGCTTCACGGAGCAGCCCATGGAGTACCTGGCGCAACTGTTTTTTCCAGCTCTGGTGGTGGGGTGGCGCCTGTCGTCGGTGAATGCACGTTTGCTGCGCTCGTCCTTGTTGGACGTGTTGGGCCAAGACTATGTGCGCACGGCCCATGCCAAGGGTGTGCATCCCGCACGAGTGGTGTGGCGCCATGCGCTGGGCAATGCCCTTCTTCCCACCGTGACCGTGGTCGGCATTGAATTTGCCGGCCTGCTGGGCGGACTGGTGGTGACCGAGCAGGTTTTCAACATCAATGGCATTGGTCGCCTTCTGATTCAAGCCATCAGCTACAACGATCTGGCACTGATCCAAGGTTTGGTCATGTTGTTTGCCCTGATTTTTGTGACGGTGAACTTCGCAGTCGATATGGTTTACGCCCTGCTCGATCCTCGCGTGCGCGCTCATTGAGAGACACGAACGATGTCCCAGATATCCTTGCCCACCCCTGCGTCCCCGACCACCCGCTGGATGCGGCTGGTGTCGAGTTTTTGTCGCAAGCAGCCCTTGGGCGCGATTGCGCTTTTCATGATCTTGTTGATGCTGGTGGCTGCACTCTTTGGCCCGCAGCTTGCGCCCTATGATCCGCTCGACACCCGTTTCGATGCCGTTCTTCAGGCTCCTGATGCTGATCACTGGATGGGGACGGACAGCTATGGACGGGATATCTTTTCCCGGCTCATTGAGGGCACTCGATCGGCCTTGTTTCTGGGGATCACAACGGCGCTGATCGGCGCTTGCATCGGCGGCGGTATTGGTGCTACCTCGGCTTACTTTGGCGGTAGGCTGGATGTGTTTATTCAACGCCTGAACGATGTGTTGCTGTCGATTCCACTGATTGTTTCGGCCTTGGTGGTCGTGGCTGTTCTGGGACGCCGTGTGGTCGCGGGGGTCGACATCAACCTGCTGATGGCCATCACCTTGCCCTACATCCCGGTGATGGCGCGGGTCATGCGCAGCGCGGCATTGTCTGTCCGCAGTCTTCCCTATATCGAGGCGGCTCGCGCGCTGGGTTTTTCCCACTGGCATGTCATCACTCGCCATCTCTTGCCCAATTTGGTATCTCCCTGGTTGGTGATGGTGAGCGCCTTCACCGCGCAGACCATTTTGTTGGAAGCTTCTCTGTCATTTTTGGGCGTTGGCGTGCATGAGCCCACACCAGCCTGGGGATTGATGCTTTCGAGCGTGAGCGTCGATGTCTTCATCAACGCACCTTGGGTCATCCTTTTTCCTGGATTGGCGATCAGCGTGACGGTGTTCTCCTTCAGCCTTTTGGGAGATGCCTTGCGCGATGAGCTGGATCCACGCAACACCCATTAACCCAAGTTCTACTGAAAAACTCAATCATCATGGCCGAAATTGTTCTGGGTATTGGTACTTCACACAGCCCGATTCTGATTCTCCAAGGAGAGGAGTGGATTCACCGCTCGCGCGATGACCGCCGCAACAAATCGCTCTATACCCATGATGGGCGCAAGCTCTCTTATGACGAGCTTGTGAGCGAACGAGGAGAGCCTTACCTGAACGAATCCGATCCCGCTTTGTTTCCGAGGCAGGCTCGGCAGGCTGAGCTCGCGCTGGACCGCCTCGAAGCCATCTTGGTGGAGGCACGTCCCGACATTATCTTGGTGATCGGCGACGACCAAGACGAACTCTTCGGGTTTGACAACATGCCCTCTTTTGCGGTCTTCACCGGCGAAGAGATCGTGATGAAGGAAATGCCTTTGCCCCATCCGCGACTGACCTGGACAGACAAAACATTTTGGGCTGGCTACGGTATGGACATGCCGCACCGTTTCCCAGGGGCGCCTGCGCTGGCACGAGACATGGTCAAGGGGCTTATTCGTCAAGGCGTGGATGTGGCCGTGAGTGATTCGGTCCCCGATCCCTCGCGTCGCGCTTTCGGCCATGCCTACGGTTTCATTTACCAGCGCCTCATGAAGCGCTTGCGCGTACCGATGTTGCCGGTGCTGCTCAACACCTATTTCCCCCCCAACAACCCGACTTCTGGCCGGTGTTTCCAAATTGGCACGGCGATGGCGCATGCCTTGGCCGCATCCCCGATCGACGCACGGGTCGCCGTCATTGCATCGGGCGGACTGAGCCATTTCCTGTGTGAAGAGGCTTTCGATCGAAAAGTGATCCAGGCGATCAAGGCGCACGATTTCGGGACGCTCACACAGATCCCGCAGGAGGCCCTCTGCTCAGGAACCTCAGAAACCCGCAACTGGATCACGCTGGCTGGAGCCATTGCGCACCTGCGCTGCACCTATGACGAATACATTCCGGTTTATCGCACGCCTGCCGGCACCGGCATTGGTTTGGCATTTGCCGCATGGGCTTGACTCAAACACCCGTTCATTCCCCTTTTACAAGGATATTCACATGATCATCGATTGCCACGGTCACGTTAGCCCACCCTCTGACCTGTGGGTCTACAAAGCCAATCTCTTGTCCCACCTCGGTGCCCACGGCCGGCGCATGCCACCCATCTCTGATGAAGACATCTTGCTCTTCGCAAACCGTAAAGAAATGGGTCCTGCAGGTCACGTGGACATGCTCAAACGTGTAGGCACAGATTTGCAGATGCTGTCTCCGCGTCCGTTTCAGATGATGCACAGCGCCAAGCCCGGAAAGCTGGTGCATTGGTTCACGGAAGAGACCAACAACATCATCGCGCGCACTGTTCAACTGATTCCTGATACCTTTGTGCCGATTGCAGGTCTGCCGCAGGTCGCGGGGGACCCTATTGAAGCGGTGATTCCCGAATTGGAACGCTGCGTCAAGATGGGTTTTCGTGGCGTTTTGCTCAACCCTGATCCCTATGAAAATACGGGCACCGAAGCCCCGCCCTTGGGTGACCGCTATTGGTATCCGCTCTACGAAAAATTGTGCGAGCTCGACATTCCGATGCACATCCACGCGACCGGATCACATTCTCCGCGCAGCCCGTACACACTGCATTTTGTGAATGAGGAATCGATAGCCGTCTATGGCTTGGTGCATTCCGATGTGTTCAAAGATTTCCCAAACTTGAAAGTGGTTTGTTCGCATGGCGGCGGCTCCATCCCTTACCAAATTGGGCGCTTTCAATCAAGCGCCGGTCGCCGGGGCTTGGATTTCTTGGACGGAATGCGCAACATTTACTTTGACACGGTGCTTTATTCCGAAGAGGCCTTGCGCCTGCTCATCAAAACGGTAGGCGCGGATCGCTGCCTATTTGGTTCGGAGTGCCCAGGCGTTGGCTCCACGGTAGATACATCGACAGGCCGCACCCGTGACGACATCCGTCCCGTCATCGCCGGTTTTGACTGGCTCAGTGCCGCCGACAAGCAGCTTATTTTCGAAGACAACGCACGCAAGGTTTTTGGCCTGGCGCGCTGATCCGTTTATCTACCAACAAGCTGGAGTACCCATGAAAATTACCCGTTTCAACGAAGGACGTATCGGGGTTGTGGTCGATGAGGCGTATCTGGTGGATGTTACCGACCTGATTGGGCAAGACGCCGGCGAATGGCCCCCTGTCGGCATGAATCAGTTGATCGCCCAAATCAGCACCCATCGCCCAATGATCGAGCAGGCTTTGCACACCTTGCCGCGCATCCCCCTGGATAAAGTCGTATTGCGCACCCCAATCCCTTGGCCTAACAAAGTCATCGCCTACCCCGTCAATTACCACGATCACGGGCGAGAAATGCAAGCGGGTTACCGGGCCGATCACCAGGGCTTTTTCTTGAAGCCGCCATCGTCCTTGTCCGGTGCGGGTGAGCCGATCCAGCTGCCGGTGGTGCCTGGCCGCGAAGTGCACCACGAGGCCGAGTTGGGGATCGTCATCGGTAAAGAGTGTCGCGGCATAAAACGCGAAGATTGGCAGGACGTCGTGTTTGGTTATGCTTGTTTGCTCGACATGGTCGTGCGCGGCAAAGAAGAACGTGTCTTTCGAAAAGCCTTTGATACCTTTTGCCCTGTGGGCCCGTGGATCACAACGGCCGATGAAGTGGGCGATCCCACGGCACTGGAGATGAAGCTCTGGGTCAACGGCGAGCTCAAGCAACATGCCAATACGCGCGATTTGGTGCTCGATATCCCCGGCATGGTGCAAATGGCGGCGGCTGTGATGACCTTGTACCCGGGCGACATCATTGCCACTGGAACGCCTGCCGGTGTTGGCCCTGTGAAAGAAGGCGACACTATCCGCATCGTCATTGACCGTGTGGGCGAGATGAACGTGAAGGTCACGCAAGGGGACATGGGACGAACCCCTGTGTTTGCTCAACCCTATACGCCAAACATCATCAAGCAGAAATGATCACCATGAAAACACTCGAAGAACTCTATGTCGCCATTGAACATCTGAACATGGAAGGGGGATGGCATCGCCGTCAACCCTCACTTTGGCCAGAGCCGAAGGCCAATTTTCTGTCTGCTCATTGGCGTTATGCGGAGGTCAAACCCATCCTCGAAGCCGCAGGCCACCTGGTGGATCACCACTTGGCTGAGCGTCGCAACCTGACATTGACCAATCCATTGCAGGGCAACTGGTACTCGACCGTGCGAACCTTGGTGGCGGCCTATCAGTCGATCAAGCCAGGGGAAAACGCGCTCTCGCACCGCCACACCCCGAATGCACTGAGAATTATTCTGGAAGGGCATGGCACGTACACGGTGGTCAATGGCATGCGCGTCGAAATGCGTCCGGGTGATGTGCTGCTAACCCCCAGCTGGCACTGGCATTCGCACGAAGCCATTGGTCCTGACGAGTGTTTTTGGGTTGACGTGCTGGATGTGCCCTTGGTCCATTTGTTGGAGCCGATGTTCTTTGAACACCATCCCGAGCGCTGTGAGCCTGTGAAGGAGAACGTGGCATCGTCTCCGCTCGCCTTCCGTTGGGAAAATTCTGTCCATCGTCTGGATGCGCAGACCGAATCTCCAGCGAATGGCACTGCCGAGCGTGAAATCGAGCTCGGATCTCCGGCCATGAAAACCATCGCCGTTCATGTTCAGCGTATGAGCGCAGGCTTTGATTCGACACTGCACAAGACCACCGCGAATGCCGTTTTTACGGTCCTATCAGGTTCCGGCACCAGCCGCATTGGGGACCACGAATTCAAGTGGTCAAAGGGTGACGTGCTGGCTGTCCCGAGTTGGCAGCCCTATCAGCACCACGTGATGGAAGACGCGCATCTGGTGCGCGTCAGTGACGAACCCGTGATGCGGGCGTTTGATTTTTTGTATGGCCGTTAAAAGAAGGAAACAACGATGAATTTTTCACAGTCTTTTCGCCGCCGCGGTTTCGTCGCTGCGTGCAGTGCGCTCGCCGTTTTTGGGGCGATCCCTTTTGCCCATGCGCAAGGGGCTTATCCCACCGAGCGCGTGATTCGAATCGTGACACCCTACGATCCAGGCAGTTTGGTGGATGTCACCACTCGACTCGTCGCAGAGGGACTCAAAGTGGAACTGGGCCAGAACGTGGTGGTCGAGAATCGAACGGGCGGGATGGGCATGATCGCCATGACGGCGTTTTTGAACGCGCCCTCCGATGGCTACACATTGTTGTCAGACACGCCGGCTTCGGCCATCAACCCGACCCTCTACAAGGCCAAGTACAACCCCAAAACGGACATCGCACCGATTGCGCAATTCATGCGCTTGCCATTTGCCATCGGCGTTCATCCTTCCGTGCCAGTGCGCACCGCCAGCGAACTGGTGGCTTATGCTCGCAAGAACCCAAATGCCATGGACATGGCTGTCGCTGGCACGTCGACTCGGCTGGCCGGCGAGCTGTTCTCGATCCAGAATGGCGTCAAGTTCAATCCCATTCCCTACAAAGGTGCGGCACCCGCCATGCTGTCCGTGCTCAAGAATGAGACACAGCTGATTTTTCTGGATGCGGGCAATCTCGTACCGCACATCTCTGGCGGCAAGATGAACGGACTCTTGGTGACTTCTGAACAGCGCTTTGCCGCGCTGAAGGATGTGCCCACCGCCAAGGAGGCGGGGTTCGCCGCTTTTGACGTGAGCACCTGGTTTGGCATGTTTGCCCGTGCCGACGTTGCCCCGGATGTGCAGGAAAAACTCAACGCTGCCGTGCGCAAGGTGATGGCCTCACCCAAGCTCGAGGAATTCCTGAAACAGCGCGGAGCCATCGCCTCCACCTTGACTCTTTCACAGTTCAAGTCTTTTTTCAATCAAGAAGTGGACACCTGGGCCGAGGTGATCCGCAAGGCCGACATCAAGGCGGAGTGACCCGCATTCATATCCCAACAAGGAGAGCATCATGCATGTTTTGATCGCTGGTGGAGGCATAGGCGGACTGGCCGCTGCCGCAGCATTACTTCAAAAAGGAATTGACGTCGATGTCTACGAGCAAGCGACAGAGCTGAAAGAGGTTGGCGCGGGCATTCAGATCAGTCCGAACGGCAACCGCGTGCTTGACGCGCTGGGGGTCTTTCAAGAGCTCAAGGAATTGTCCTGCAACCCAGAACGTAAAGAATTTCGTTTATGGAACACGGGACGCCCCTGGCCCATGTTCAGCCTGGGCAAAACCGTGGTCGAAAACTACGGCTATCCCTACCTCACGGTGTACCGTCCCGACCTGCATGGCGCTTTGGCGCAAAGGGTGCGCAAACTCAAGCCCAATGCCATCCATTTGGGTTGCCCTGTTGCGGGACTGGCTCAGGATAAGGGTGGGGTACAGCTTGAGCTCAAAGATGGGCGCAGCATCCGAGGCGATGCGCTGATCGGCGCTGACGGTGTGCGCTCGGTTGTGCGTAACACCTTGTGGGGGCCCACCAACCCCGAGTTCTCAGGCATGGTCACTTGGCGCAGCTTGATTCCGATGAAATCGCTGCCTGCTCACATGCAGGTTTCTGTTGGATCGACTTGGATCGGACCGGGGGGCCATGTTGTGACCTACCCCCTTCACAAGTCAAAAATCATGAATTTCGTGGCGACGATGGAAGACCGCACTTGGAGCCACAGCGGCGGCAGCGCTCCGGGCACCACCGAGGAGTGTCTGAGCGACTTTGCGGGCTGGCACGAAGATGTGCTGACCATGATACGACTCTCGCCAAGTCTGCTCAAGTGGGCGCTGGCCTGTCGCGATCCGATTGCGCAGTGGTCGCAGGGTCGCGTCAGCTTGTTGGGTGATGCTGCGCATGCAACGCTTCCCTTTCTCGCGCAAGGTGCTGTGCATTCCATTGAAGACGGCTTGGTGCTTGCGCGCTGTCTGGAAGGCGTCGCTTCGACCGGTGTTCCCGCCGCGCTTCAACGTTACGAAGCTGCGCGCATTGAGCGGACCAGCCGCATGGTGCGCGGTGCCACGGCGAACACCGAGCGCTTCCATAGCAAGGAGCTGGTGACGGAGGCGCGTGCCGAGAAGTATCTGCAAAGCGAATGGAGCCAGAGTCCTATTTTTGAGCGTTACGACTGGCTCTATCGCTACGATGCTGTTAACACTCCCATCTGACCCATGAACACCTCAAACGCCGTTCTGCTGATCAGCGAAGTGGGTCCGCGTGATGGGCTCCAGTCCATTGCACGCACGATGTCCACCCCGGATAAATGTCGCTGGATCAGCGCTTTACACGCTGCGGGCTTGCGAGAAATCGAAGTGGGCTCTTTTGTGCCTGCTTCACTGCTGCCCCAGATGGCCGATGTGAAGGCGGTGGTTGAACATGCACTCGGTTTGCCTGGGCTGCAGGTGGCTGCGCTGGTGCCCAACCTGCGTGGCGCGGTGGCAGCCTTTGAAGCCGGGGTCCACAAGGTCACCGTGCCTGTCTCGGTAACAGAGGCTCATTCTCTCGCCAATGTGCGCAAGACCCGGGACCAAGTGATGAGCGAATTGGCCTCGATCATGGCGCTCAAGCGTGAGCGCTTTCCGGGCGTTGTGGTGGAGGCGGGCATGTCGGTGGCATTTGGCTGCACGCTGGCCGGTCGGGTTGAAGAGGCCGAGACTTTACGCATGTGCGGGCGTGCGGCAGAGGCGGGCGTTGATGAAGTCGGGCTGTCTGACACCAGCGGTTATGCCCAGCCCCGGCAGGTTCACCGTCTTTTTCGCGCCTTGCAGACAACGCTTGGCGAACGTGCGGGCGGTGCGCATTTTCACAACACACGTGGGCAGGGCCTGGCCAATGTGGTGGCTGCCTTGGATGCTGGAGTCACTACATTCGATGCCAGTCAAGGTGGTTTGGGCGGCTGTCCTTATGCCCCTGGTGCCAGCGGCAACATCGTGACCGAAGACCTCGTTTTTTTACTGGAGAGCATGGGCTACGAGACGGGTGTCGATTTGCAGCGGATGGCTGCTGCACGGGCGTGTTTGCAGGCCGGATTGGTCGGAGAGCCGTTGTATGGCATGGTGGCTGAGGCCGGTCTGCCCAAAGACTTTCTGTATGCCCGTGAGTCCGAACGCAAAACGACCTCTTATGACTGAACAGAAACTGCCACTCGATGGCATCCGAGTCCTTGAATTCACCCACATGGTGATGGGCCCCACTTGTGGAATGATCCTTGCAGATCTTGGTGCTGAAGTGATCAAGGTCGAGCCCTTGCAAGGTGATGCTACTCGACGATTAATGGGTTCAGGAACGGGCTTCTTCCCGACTTTTAACCGCAACAAAAAGAGCATCGCGATTGACACCCAGACAGAGCAAGGCCAGGAGATTGTGCGCCGTCTTGTCGCGACCGTGGATGTGTTCAGCGAGAACTTTAAAAACGGCACCATGGAGAAGCTGGGGTTGGACTACGCGTCGCTCAGCCAGATCAACAAAAAACTGATCTATGTCTCACACAAAGGCTTTTTGCCAGGGCCTTATGAGCACCGTACTGCGCTGGACGAAGTCGTTCAGATGATGGGTGGCCTCGCTTACATGACAGGCCCGCAAGGTCGTCCCTTGCGAGCAGGCGCCTCAGTCAACGACATCATGGGTGGCATGTTTGGCGCCATCGGTGTGATGGCGGCTTTGCGTGCACGCGAGCACACAGGCAAGGGGCAGGAGGTCTTGTCCTCTTTGTATGAAAACAATGTATTCCTAATGGCGACGCATATGATGCAGTTTGCAATGACAGGCAAGCCGGCCTCACCCATGCCGAGCCGAATTTCCGCCTGGGGCATCTACGATGTTTTCACCGTGGCGCAGGGCGAACAGATTTTTCTGGCGGTGGTTTCTGACACCCAATGGGCCATCTTCTGCAAGCGTTTCAATTTTGATGATCTGGCCCAAGATGCGCGACTGGAAAGCAATAACCTGCGCGTGACGGCGCGCGATTGGATGATGCCCTTGCTGCGTGAGCGTTTATCGACGTGGTCCGCAGCAGAACTGGGCGCTGCGTTTGAAATGGCCGGACTGCCGTACTCGCCGATCCGTGCGCCGCACGAATTGTTTGACGATCCGCACTTGAAAGCAACGCACGGCTTGGCCGAGATAGAACTGCCCGATGGCCGCCATGTCAGCACACCGTTGTTGCCCATCATGATCGGCGGGGTCCGTCTATCCGTGCGTCAAGGGCCACCGAAATTAGGTAGCAATACCGATGCAGTGCTGGCCTCTATTGGCTTGACCCCAGATGAAATTGCACAAGCCCATGTGGCTGGTGTTGTTGGATGACTTTTTAACACGCCTGATCAGGAAGCTGCTGACATGACCGATTCTCAAGTTCAACGCCTGCGCCGCCTGGATGTGTGCGCCGTCTCTGACGCCCTCGACAAACTGCAACTGAGCGGTGTGGTGACCGGTTTGCCCCAGCGCAGCAGCGCCCCC
>CAJBLW010000282.1 GCA_903953985.1 uncultured Burkholderiales bacterium | reverse complement strand
GAGCCTGCGGGCTCCTTGAACGTTTCTGGGCTTGGTTTGTTCTAGCAGCGCATTGGAAGAAGTCCTATAATGTTTCTTCATAGAAAACAATCGTTTTTTAATTGGAAACATTTTGTCCGTCTCTGAGCTGCTATTTCCCAATCAGTACCGCCGAAAAGTTTTGGCTTTGTTGATGCTGAATCCTCAAAGGTGGCTTCACCTGAGGGAGTTGGCTCGGCTGACAGGTGCTTCGCCAGGTACTTTGAAAAAAGAGTTGGATGCTTTGACATCTGTGGGGCTGCTCAGGCTCCAAAAAGTGGGTAATCAAACACAGTTCAGTGCCAACACGGAGCATCCGGTGTTTCCTGAGTTGTCTGCATTGGTCAGGAAAACAACTGGGCTGCGCGATGTGTTGGCGCTTGCACTGGCGCCCTTAGCCTCTCAAATTGAAGTGGCGTTTGTTTTTGGTTCGATGGCGAAAGCCACTGATGGGCCGCAAAGCGACGTGGATTTGTTGCTCATTGGCAATGCCACATTCGGACAGGTGGCCAATGCCGTGTATGACGCGCAGTTGGTGTTGGCGCGAGATATCAATCCGAAGCTTATGAGCCGTGTGGAGTGGTCAGAAAAGAAGAATGCTCAAAACGTTTTCGTTCAAGAATTGATGGACAAGCCCAAGATTTTCATCGTAGGCTCTGAGCATGAACTCTGAACCATTGGCCAATCTGGCGCGCATCGGTCTTCTGGACCCTGTGCCGTTTTCGGAAGTGCTGCTGCAAAAGATGTTGCACGTGGCTCAAAGCCGTTTGGAAGATGCCATGCGCCAAGACAACAGCATGGAAACACGCTTTGATTGCGCTTACACCGCAATTCGAGCAGTCGCAGATGCTGCTTTGTTGAAGCGCGGCTACAGAACCTCCACGAGCAAGCCGGGTCATCACCAGACCACACTGCAGTGTCTGGTCCATACGCTGAGCGTTGATCCAACGACGGTTCGAATTTTGGACAGCCTGCGCAAACAGAGAAACTTGACCGACTACGATGGAGAGCTTGTCACAGACAGTCTGTTGAGGGAGTGCATCGAGCAAGCCGGCGCGTTGTTGGCCTTGGCAAACCAGAAGTTGAGCGTTCAGTGAGTGCGCGGATTGCACTTAGCGCAAATTGATAAGGTTGGTTCGGTTTTGCAGGAACGTCTAAATCGGGGTCATAAATCGGGGTCAGATCCCGATTGTTTTTGATGTTCAGGGAGCCTTCGGGCTCCTTGTTCGTTGGTGGGGCGGGGGGCCGCAAAGCGTGGCCAAAATCTGATCCACCGACCTTGTGGCAGAACTCAGTTGACCTTTCGGATGCTGGCCGGCGGCACCGACATTTTGACTTGTTTGCTCAAGATATTGAGCAGCACCATCACCCGGCCTTCTGCATCGGCCATGTGGTAGATGGCCTCCACACCCACAAACGGGCCTTCAGTCACCACCACTGGCTCACCAGGCTCGAAGTGGCGCAGCACCACTTGGGTACTGTTACTTTTTGACCGCAGCGCTGTGACCAATTCGTCATCGATTTTGGCGGGAATTTGCCCAAAGGTGACCAAGCGGCTGACGCCCGTAGTAGACCGAATGGGGGCCCAACTTTGCGATTCAAGACCGGTGCCTAATCGGATGAACAGGTAGCGCGGAAACAGCGCTTCTTGCACAATTTGCAAAGCCCCGCGACGCAGCTTTTCTGCGCGCATGAGGGGTAAGAAACATTCAAAGCCTTGGATTTCCAAATTCTCCAACGCAGTGCGTTCTTGGCGAATTTTGGTGTGAATCAGGTGCCAGTTGTGCATATTGAGTGTTTTTTTTATCTACGTAAAAAATCATACACTTTTTTGTAAGTAAATGATCGCCACCTGGTAATGTATTTTCTTCAAGCAAGGCAGACTTTGACTGATTTGTCGTATTGGAATGTTGATGCAGGTTAATAAAATTACTTTTGTTATTTGGGCCCTGGCCATGGGGGCCGTCATGGTGCTGGCCTTGTTGCCCGTGCAGCATTTGCAATTGCCGGTTTTTGACTGGTGGGACAAAGCGCAACATGTTGTTGCTTTTGTGGTGCTGACTGGTGGCGCATTGCTGCTGTGGCCCGGGGCCTCTGCGCGGGTGGTCATCGGCATGATCGCGTACGGCGCGGCCATTGAACTGGCCCAGTGGGCCGTGGGCTGGCGCTTTGCCGAATGGTCCGACCTGGCGGCGGATACCGTGGGGGTGGCGGGGGCTTGGTTGCTGGTTCGCGGGGTGCAGCGGTGGTGAGTCAAAAAGTGGGGGAGGAATAAATTGGGGTCATAATAAATTGGGGTCAGATCCCAATTGTTTTGACCGCCAATCCGCCTAGGGCTGACGCCAGTCATTTTCGAGAAAAGCCAGTTTGGCAGCCGCGCTACTCAGACCGGGCCACCATCGTGGCCCATGCTTGGGTGTGGGGGAGCCGGTTGTATGAGCTTGAGTCCACCTGCCTCAATGGGCTGCCAACATTGGCGGCGTTTTTAGTGGGGTGGCCTGTGGGTTTGACCCTGGTGCAAAAGGTCAGTGTTTGCGGTCATCCGGGATGCGTTGGTCTTCTGGGAATTCGGCGGGGCGCTGGGTGAGCATTCGGGGGTCGAGCAGGCGTGTGGCGTTCATCAGTTGTACGGGTCGGTTCAACATGGCGCCACCGTCGCGGGTCAAGGGGGTCCAGTTGAAGTAGGCGGTTTGGCGGCTCGAGCTGGTCATGAGGGCGTCAAACGGAATGGACCAGAAAACGCCTTTATTGAAAGAGCCTTCGCCAAACTGCGCTGCAGAGACATTCGTTTTGGTTGCAAAGGCGCCCATGGTCACGCCGTTGTCAAAGGTTCGGCTCAGGGACAGGGTCATGCCGCGGTCTTTTGCCAGATATTGCCCCACGTTGAGGGCTATGTTGACGTCTTGCCATGGCGTTTGCCAGTAAAGGCTGGCATGCCCAGTTTTGGCTTTGTAGTCTCTGAATGAAAAGTCTTGCGCAAAGTCTCGTTGCTTGACTTGGTTGATGTCCAGCCCCGCTGCCCAGCGGCTGCCGGGTTGGCGGTAGAGCACTTCACCGCCCACACCCCCAAACATGCTTTCCAGATAGCCCGCATAGACGGCGCTGGTCCAGTGTGTGGAGAGTCTTTGGACGCGGCTCAGGTACAGGTTGGGGAGGGTGATCCTGGACTCGGTCAGGTATTCGCGCATATAGGTGCGTACCCGGGGCAGGTCCGAGGGGGCTGTGTATTTGAAACGGTCGTAGTTGTTGAGCAGGCCGGCATTGAGGCTGCCGCTCAGTTGCACATCGGCCGGCAGCGCCAACTGACCGTTGAGCTTTAAATTGAGCTGATAAAGCACAAAGGCGTCGGGGCCGCCTATGGACTGATTGAGGTGGATGCCCGGCGTGAGGCTGTAGGGTTTTGGCGCGTTGGCCTGCAGGGTGTTGCCTGGCGCCAGGCTGTGCGCTGGCGGATAGCTGTGCGTGACCGCCGGTGCGGGTGTGCTGGTGCGTGCAGGTTGTGCAAAGGGTTGCAGCCAGGCCTCACGGTCGATGTGGTCCACGGTAAGGACATCGCCCAAAGCGCGGTGGCGCAGTTCGATGTGTGTGATGTCGGCTGGGGCATCGCGCTGCAGCACGGCCATGGCTTTGTTGATGCGCGGCGTATGGTAGGCCGTGTCAGATTCCGTCAGGTCAAGGATCAGTGTGTTGTCTTGGCGCTGGATTTGCTGGACTTGCCATTGGGTCAGGGCTTGAATGTCTTGCCCAGTTTTTAGCCAATGCGGCGCTGCGGACGGGGCTTGCAGTGCGACGGGTGGCGCCGGCGTGTCGGTCAACTTGGGAATGGCCAGACGCGACAGGTCGGTGTAAAGCGTGAAGCCGACCGACCAGGTGGTGCCCCGTTCGCGGCCCAGAGACAAATCAAGACCCGGGGCCAAGCGGTAAACCAGGCCCAGGTTGATCGGGGACTTTTGTGCCTGGGTGTTGGCGAAGGGTTCGTGCTGGTAGTTGTTGCTGTCGTATTCGGCCTTGAGCACGGGGCCCCAGGGGCTTTGGTATTCAACACCCCCAAAGAGGGCGGTGCGGCCCCTGAAAAACGATTGGGTGCTCACGGTGCCGCCGGAGCCTACATCGTTTTGTCTTTGGTCAAAGCGTGAGCTGACCACGCTGAGCGGATTGGCCAGGTTTTGCCGGCTGCCCAAATGGCCCCAGGCCATGCCCAGGCTGAAATCAAGACGCCCCCAGCGTTTGCTGCCCACCAAGTATTCAGAGCCAAACAAACCGGTGCCACCCAGGTCGCGAATGCCTGCAGAGACGGCGGGCAGCCAGGCCGATTCGTTCCACAAACGGGCTTTGATTTCAAAGCTTTTGTCTTTAGCGCTTTGTGATCCGCTCAGGTCGGTAGGGCCGTACATGCGGTTGGCAATATCGGTGTAACGGAACCCGGCTTCCACCCCGTCCAGGGGTTGCAGCATGACGTTGATCATGCTGTAGGGGGATGTGCGGTGGTAATTGAGCCCGAACGATCCTGCCGGACGCATGCGGGCGGTGGGGGTTTGCATGAGGCCAACGACGCCCCAATTGCTGGCGCTTGGAACCGGGTCGAAACGAGGACCTTGCAGTCCCGTCCAGTCTTGTGTGACGGGTTTGGTCTGGCGGGGCTGTGGTGGCGTCTGGGTGACGGGCCAGCGGTTGGTCCAGCTGGCCAGGCCGTCTGTGCGGTGGGCCAGCCATTGGGCCGTGGCCATGTTGAGTTGTTCCCGGGTGCTTTCTGGGGTGCCGGGTTTCAGGCTGCCTTGGGGCCAGCCGGTCCACAACAGGGCGTGCGGGGCCAGTTCGGGTTGGCGCATCGGGTTCCAGTGGGCGGCACTGGTGGTTTGCACCCGGCCGTTGGGTTGTATCACCCAAAGCGTTTGGTCTGCCAGTGGTGCCGTGGCGGGGCAGGCGTGCCAATAATCATGCGGCGCCCAGCCGGTTTGGTGCGGCATTTTGCAACCCTGTCCGTCAGCCCTGAGCAAACTGACGTGACCGGAGCGCGTGACCGTGGTGAGCGTATCGCCGGGCTGCAAGATGGGGGTGCGTTGGGGGTTGGCGTCGAGCCAATCCATTTGAACCGCAGGCAAGCGCATGCGGCCCGTGGGCGCTTGGTCTTGCATCCAGACCAGCAGGGGGTTGTTGCTCGGGCTTTGCAGGGTTTGCTGCAGTTTTTGCAGCAGTTCTTGGTGGGCCTGGGTTTGGTGGCGCTTTTCTTCGGGTGTGGTCCATGCGGTGGCCAGAGGGTAGACCTGGTCGGCTGTGTCGGCGTTGCTGCGCAACCATTCGGTCAGTCGCTGTGTTTGGGCAATGGGGTGAACCGTGGGCTGGATTTCGGTGGAGGCGGTCTGGGCCACCACCATGCCCGCTGAACCCGCCATGAGGCTCAATGCCCATGTTTGGGTGGCTGTGCGTGCCAGGTTTTGCATCGGCGAGCGGTTTGAAATGGCGTGTGGGATGGGCATGGGGGCGCTGTGATGGTCACCTGGGGATGCAGCTCAGTATTTGCGTTGCAGGCGCAGGCACAGTTCAGGGGAGATGCATTGTTCGCTGTAGATCACTTGGTTGGCTGCCAGTGCAAAGTTTTGTGTGTAAACCCAGCGATAGCCTTTGGGCGTGGTGGTCTCGATGTGGTCTTGAGCCCAGCGAATGGCGTGGCCCTGTGTGGGCAGCCCCTCTGGGACTGCACCCGGTGGATGGGCCAGAGCCTGCGTGCGGATGCGATCTTGAATGTCAAAACGGTAGTAGGGCATTTCATCGCGGGTGCGCTGCCATTGGGCAGCCTGCCCCTGCGCTTGCAGCGCCGACCATGCAGGTGGCGTGGAGCGGTTGTCGCGCCATTCGGTGTGCATGCCCATGATCACGTGCAGCCTGCCGTTTCTGAGGTGAATCATTTCACGGCTGGCGCTGTACCAATATTCGTCCACCACATCACCGTCTGCTGAGGGGGTGGTTTTGCGCTGACCCAGTGCCAAAATGACTTGCCTGCCGTTGACCTCGGCCAGCAAATACTCGTGACCAGGCACCAGTGGCCCAAGTTGCGATTTTTTTGGGGGGGTGATGGCATAGCCCAGCGTTTCACCGGTGGCGCCAAACTGCTTGAGCAAAGGCTGGCAGCCAGTGAGGAAAAGCAGTGCCGCAAGCAGCGGCAGCAATAAAAAACGCCCCCACAGGAGCGTTTGGCGGGGCTGAGTCAAGTGAATCAGCGGGTTGTACCGGTGGTGGTGCCGGTCGTGTCAGACTTGGTGGCTTCCGCAACAACGGCGACTGCCACGACAGCACCAGCGACCAGGCCTGCTGTGCCAACGGCAGCAACGGCGGCGCCCAGAGCTGAAGTGGCCCCAGCGGCAGCACCAGCGGCGGCGCTCGCACCTGTTGTTGCAGCTGCAGTGCTGGCCGCACTTGTTGTTGCAGCTCCAGTGCTCGCCGCACCTGTTGTTGCAGCCACAGGAGTTGCTGGTTGTGCAAAGGCTGCAGGCGCATAAGCGACCGTCAGTGCCAAAAAGGTTGTCATCAATGTACGCATGTGAAGCTCCTGGTGGTTGAATGAGTTTAAAAATTATATCCGTTGAATCAATGTTGTCCAAATATGATTTTGGACCGCATTGACTGAGGTGACCACAAACGTCTTGATCTTCAGATTTGGTTTGAGGGCCTTGAAGAACAGATCAATTTGCCAGAGGTCTTTGCAGACCTTCAGGCTTACATGGTGTCGATGAAGCTGCGCAGTTTGTCGGAGCGGCTGGGGTGCTTGAGCTTGCGCAGCGCCTTGGCTTCGATCTGGCGGATGCGTTCTCGGGTCACGTCGAACTGCTTGCCCACCTCTTCCAGGGTGTGGTCGGTGGACATCTCGATGCCAAAACGCATGCGCAGCACTTTGGCTTCGCGGGGCGTGAGGCTGTCCAGGATGTCCTTGACCACGTCGCGCAGTCCGGCTTGCAGGGCTGCATCGATGGGGGCTGTGTGCGTGCTGTCTTCGATGAAGTCACCCAGGTGGCTGTCGTCGTCGTCACCGATCGGCGTTTCCATGGAGATCGGCTCTTTGGCAATCTTCATGATCTTGCGGATCTTGTCTTCCGGGATTTCCATTTTCTCGGCCAGGATCGAGGCATCGGGCTCAAAGCCGAATTCCTGCAGGTGCTGACGCGAGATGCGGTTCATCTTGTTGATGGTTTCGATCATGTGCACCGGGATGCGGATCGTGCGGGCCTGGTCCGCAATGGAGCGGGTGATGGCCTGGCGGATCCACCAAGTGGCGTATGTCGAGAACTTGTAGCCGCGGCGGTATTCGAACTTGTCGACTGCCTTCATCAGGCCGATGTTGCCCTCTTGGATCAAGTCAAGGAATTG
>CAJBLW010000281.1 GCA_903953985.1 uncultured Burkholderiales bacterium | reverse complement strand
TAATTTCTGCTTCGGTCATATCGACGGGGCCCGTTTCGAATACACCAGACTGAACCACCGAGGCCAATACACGGACAGGTTTCGCCAGTCCCTTGCCTAGCTTATTGGTCAGTACGACCGCGGCCGCACCATCAACAACACCTGGGCAGCATTGCAGCAAGGTGAGAGGCTCTGCGACAGGACGAGAGGCCAGCACCTGCTCGTTTGTAACAACTTTGCAAAATGTAGCGATTGGATTTAACGCACCATGCCGCCGGTTTTTGACCGAGACTTCTGCAAGCACTTGCGGCGACACGCCGTAATCGTGCATATAGCGGTGCGCACGCATTGCATAGAGTGCAGGCATGACCATGCCTCGGCGGTTATTCCAGTCGTTCTGACCCAACGGAAGTGCCCCTCCGCCCAGCGTGCTGAGTTGATCCATGCCAAACACCAGCACGGTGTCATGCTTTCCAGATTGAACGGCTTCAAGCGCCAACTGAAAGGCAGTTGCACCGCTGGAGCAGGCGTTGTCTATATTGAAAACAGCTTGGCCATTTGTGTGTAATTCGCGCAAAACACGCTGACCGGGCAGGTGTCCGCCTGCGGCATTTCCGCAGTAAAAGGCATCGACGTCTTTGATCGTGATACCCGCATCACTCAGCGCCTCCATTACGGCGACTTGAGCCAGTACTTCTTCGGTTAAGTGGGGAAATTTTCCAAAGGCTGAAATTCCGACGCCTGCGATAACAGCTTCACTCATGGCGTGGCTCCTGCGGCCTCTTGGAAGGCGTAATCAGCTGAGCCGTCTGGCAAGTTGTGATGTACCACTTGCATTGTTGCCCCGAGGCTTGGCTCTTTCCCTTCCTCATAGAGCATGGGTCCAAAAGCTCGAACCCCGGGCTCAAAGTCCACCATGGCGAGTGCGTAGGGGCCACGCTCGCGATCTACGTGAACGATGCTGTAGGTGTAAAGCACGCCCTTAGGGCCCAAAAGTATTTCTTGATCCGGCGTTTCACCCAGGAAAAATTCCGCTGGCGGAAACTGCCAATCGAGATGGTCCTCTTTGCGGCTTGCAAGCAAAGTCAAGCCTTCCTGTGTTTCGACAATATGGCTTTTTGATCGCTTGTTAATCATCATTCTGGCTTCGTCCGCATCATTGAGTAAGTACTTGAACTTTAGGTGCTGATGGGGCACTAATCAATGCATTATTTCTGCTTTATATGTTTAGACCAGCTAAAATGTCGAGATGCAAAGATCACACCTTCCTCTGCTCGGATTACGTGCCTTCGAGGCTACGGCTCGTCACCTTAGTGTTTCCAAAGCTGCGATGGAGTTGTGCGTGACGCCCGGCGCCATCAGTCAACAGGTCAAGCTCTTGGAGGAAAGTATTGGGGTGGCGCTCATTCAGAGAAGCGGCCGTGCTATTGAGCTCACTGACGCCGGTCTCCTCTTGCAACCCCAATTGACTCAGGCCCTGGACTGGATTAGCGTGGCACTCGACTCGGTGACCAGAAAACGCAACAAGTCCACCATCAAACTAACGCTGTTGCCAACGCTGGCTGAAAAGTGGCTGATGCCCAGGTTGGCAGGATTTCACGGCGCTCACCCTGAGTTGGACATTCAAATAATGACCAGCTTCCGATCCGTGGAGTTGGAGGAGGAGGATGTGGACATGGCCTCATGGATCGGCCCTAATCTTCCGCCAGGCGTCAGCGGTGTACGCTTGTTTGATGACGAATTTATGCCAGTGTGTAGTCCGGCACTGTTGAATGGGCCTATTCCCCTGCACAAGCCTAGTGATCTGGCCCGCTTCACGTTGCTGAAAGCGGTGCCGCGGGCTGACTATTGGAGTGCCTGGTTAACGCAAGTCGGTGAACCAGATCTCAAGGCGGCCCATAGTTTGTCATTCGGGAGTTCTTCCCTGGCCATTCAGGCGGCCATTGATGGTGTGGGCATTGCACTGGTTCAGCATGCCTACATCAAGACCAACCTTGCGGGCGGTACACTCGTGGCGCCTTTTGACGTCAAGGTCCGCGGCAAGAACGGCTACTACCTGGGCTGGTCTGCTGCGAGGCCCGTGAGCGAGGCCTTGGCACTTTTTCGAGACTGGATTCTTGAAGAGGTGAGTCGGCCAGACTAAGCGCAGGTTATCAGCGCAGGCTGACCGCCTCTTCAATGGCTTTCAGAATGAGCCCGGCGTGATCATCAAGATGGCGATCGTGGTTTGCGTTGAAATTTCTCAGCGCAAACTTGAGTAAGTTCGGGGCATGATCTATGGGTATGGCAACTTCCCGCAGTGGCGTCTGCCAGTCCAGCGCATCGAAGTGTGCCTGAACTGTATCGGCGACTTTGTCGCCCAGTTGTGCATCCTGAGGCTGAACCTGCAGGTCCAGTGCGGCGCCAATCGCTGCCGTGACCTCCGGGCAAAGGTGACCGAGGTGACGGATCACTGAAGGCGCCATACCTGCATAGCCGTGCGACTGTGTGATACCGGGGTATCGATTGAAGAGGGCGACCGACACCGCATAGGCGGCGCGGACCAAAATGTGACACGACAAGGGTTTACCACCATCCTCTTCGTCGCGATTTTGCAGCAGCGATGCAGCACAAAGATCAATTCGCGCAGCATGGTCAGACGGATCCACCAGGCGCGGGTAGGCATTGCGGGCCAGCCTCCACGCCTGATAGCGGCTGGCTTGAACCAATGGATTGGCCGTCTGTGCAGCGCCCATGCACATCAGTGCCCACCAGTAGGTTTCAAAGCTGGTCGAGCGCGCCAAGGAAACAGGGGCAGTTGCCAAGGCCGCACTGTCCCAAAAAATAGCCCGGGGGCGGGTCTTTGGATCAAAAAATTCTAGGTGATGAACATCGCCGTGGTGGCGTACTGCCGACCCGCCCCTATTTTGAGCCGATGTGGGGGACGTCAGCACATTGAAAATCGGCACCTTGGGTGCGAGCAATTTTTGGGTCACAGGGGCCTGTCCGTCAACGTGCCGTGTCGCCATTTCCAGCAGTGGACGCTTCTCACCCATTAACATGGCGACGACCCGGGCGCCCTTGATGACGCTACCTGCCCCAATGGCGATCAGGGCGTCAGCGCGCAATTCCAGGGCCATTTGTGCGGCCGCTTCGATGCTTTGACTGGGCGCGCCTTCGGAAATATCTGGAAATACACCCACCAGTCCATCGCCAAGCAAGGCTGCAATTCGTTGTGTGAGTGTGGAGCGTTCATGCACGCTGCGGCCACATAGCACAAGGGCACGGCTTGCGCCGTTGCGGGTCAACTCGTCCTTCAGAGCGTCCAGTGCATCCTGGCCAGCATAGACCTTGAGTGGGTAAGTGCGCGAAGTGAATTCATGTTGCTTGGATCGGCAATCGGTAGTGATCATTGACAGGCTTTTCAGATTGAACAGCCTGAAATTTTGGTGATCTCAAGGGATTCTGACAATGCATGATTACTCAGCCAACACTTTAGTTTAGCTAAAATATTTATCTTGGAAATAAGCATCAAAACTTGGAGTCAAAAAACCTCCACCACGGGTGTTCGCGATGAATAGAAATCAGTGAAGCGCGACAGAATCGACGCATGGCGATTCGGCCAAGTCTGTAAACCATGCTCGCCATGCCCAAAGACGCTGTGCATGAAGGCGGTCGTCAATTCGCAGGTTGCATTTTTCACTTGCGCATTGAGCAGCATGCCCCCGGTGCCTGCGCGGTCAGTAAAAATGCTGTGCGAACCCCCAAGGAACACGGCCAGCATTTTTCGGGCGCTTCCGACTGCATCAAAAATCGCAATGCGGTCGTCGGCTGGGCTGTAGTAGCCCGGTATCCTTATGACATCTTCGGTTGCCGTGATGTGCAGGGTGGGCACGCGGACCGGCTTCAAAATGCGGTCGCGGGCTGATTCGCCATAAAAAGGGGGCGCCGAAATCAATATGGCGGCGTGTAGGCGCGAATCGAGCAGCTCAAGCATTTTCCCTTGCCGTTTGACCTGCGCACCTGCGGCCAACAGGGTGGTATTTGCTCCGTATGAGTGTCCGGCCGCCACGATGCGCTTGCTGTCGATCAAATGCCCAAGGTCGCCTCCCACCACTTTGTTCAACGCAAAGCGCAAATCATGGGTACGAGCAATCGCCTCAGCTTCCCGAGCAGCAGCGTGCAAGCGATCAACCACCGCTAAGAGGCTTCCCCCTGTCCAAATTTTCCGGTCACTGCCGACATGCTGAAGATGAAGGCTGGCAAATCCTTCGCTGGCCCAGTGCCGCCCAAGGTAGCTGTAGCCGTAGCGTGAGCCACCTATTCCATGGGAAAAAACGACGAGTGGTGCCTGGTAACCCTTGTCGGTTGCAAGTGGCAAGTACAAGCGGACTGGCACTGTTCGATTTCTCTGGCTGTCGTGCCAGTCCATATCCAACAGGCGATAGGTGAGTTTTTTTGGCTCAGAGGTGCTCGCATGTGCAGCCAGACCCAATGGCATCATCGCAGCGGCTGATAAAGCTCCAGTTAAGACGCTCCGGCGAGACAGCGTGCCTAATGGAACATTCATTGAAGTGATCCCATCACGGCTGCGAAAGCAGCCATGTCAGGTAGGCATCGCCGCGCCGCATTGCCGCTAGATCAAGGACAGCCGTGAAAACAGCCTGAATGGCCAGTCCCATTGCGGCGCCCCGAATGATGGTTTCAGGCAATGAGAGCAGCAGCACCACAATGCTCAAAACCAACAAGCTCAGTTCAACGCCGAGGTAAATTTTGAAATTAAGGATCACCTTCTGCATACGTGGTACCTCTTCAGATTTAATTTGTTGGGGAGCCGACTGAACCATTAGTTGCACACGCGCCGTATCCAACGGACTGCGCTGGTAGATCGTGATGCCAACGATGATCTGGAGCGCAGCCACCACCGATAGCGTGATCGCCATACCGTTGAAAAAAGGCTTGCGAACTACCAGCAGAAAGTAAGCCGACGCAGCCAGTGCCAATGCGCCGACCGCCATGAAAAGCATGCTCTCGTCTCGTTCAGCGCTGAAGTAAGTGGCGATGGTTTCCATGATTTAGGTATTGGGTGTGTAAGTGGTTTTGCTGACTTGGTTTTGCTGTAACCCGTGTCACGCGAAGTCAATGTGTTTGCGCAGCGGTAGCTCACGAATGCGCTTGCCGGTGGCGTTGAATATGGCGTTGGCCAGCGCTGGGGCCGCGGGTGGTGTGCCGGGTTCACCTACGCCGCGAATAGGACCACCGCCTTCCAATACCCGCACGTGAATTTTCGGTGATTGACCCATGCGCACAGCTTCATATTGGTGAAAGTTGGTTTGTTCTGCAGCGCCGTTGGCGAAGGTGATCTCTCCGAACATGGCCGCACTCAAACCAAAGATCACACCTGATTGCAATTGGGATTCAATGTTGCGCGGGTCCAGAGCAGTGCCCACGTCGGCAGCCACGAAGACCTGGTCGATGTGGACGCCGTCCTTCGTGATTGAAACTTCCACGACCTCAGCGGTTGGTACGCCAAAGGATAAATGAAATGCGACTCCACGCCCGCGCCCTTTCGGTAACGGCTTGTCCCAGTTCGACATCTCGGCCACAGCCATCAGCACTTTGCGTGATGACTCATGGTTGATCAAAGACAGGCGCAGTTTCATTGGATCGGTACCGGCCTGTGCTGCCAATTCGTCCATGAAGCACTCCATAAAAAAGCCGTTGTATGAATTGCCCACCGACCGCCAGCTGGCGATGGGTAGCAGCGCCGGCGTTCGGTAGCCGGTAGCCCTGTAGTTAGGAATTCCATAAGGCTGGTCATAGGTGCCTTCGGCAATCAGTTTGTCAGGGCCGGGCATGGCGATGCCGAGTCGACCGCCCTGCGACTCCAGCACGGATGGGCTGGCCACATGCACGTCAAGGAGCTGAACAGTCGCCTCCGATGTGGCGCCGCGCATGCGACCCACTGCGGCAGGACGGTATTGGTCCTGCGTCATATCCTCTTTGCGATCCCAAGTCAGCTTGACGGGCTTGCCCTTCATTGCTTTCGCCAAGTGCACAGCTTGCAGGACGTAGTCGGATTCGGCACGTCGACCGAATCCGCCGCCCATGAGCTGCGTGTGCACGAATACCTTGCTGCTGTCCAGGCCTGCCAGAGCTGCAGCCTGGTCGCGGGCGACCGTTGGCGCCTGGGTGCCGGTCCAAATATCCAGCCGATCTTCTTGCAGCCAAGCCATTGCATTCATTGGCTCCATCGTGGCATGCGCCAGGAAGGGGACCCGGTATTGCGCCTCCAGCATCTTGGCTGCGGGCAAGGGCTTGGTCACATCGCCGTCGTTGCGAATCCGGCTGTCCTGGTGCTTGTCGACAAAGGACGCATCTATTGCTTCCATGAACACAGCGGTCGTTGCGCCATGAACAGGCCCGGACCAGTCGCATTGAATCGCTTGCGCAGCCTGGAAGGCACGCCATGTGTTGTCTGCAATCACGCCCACACCACCAGGCAGCGCAACCACCTGAAGAACACCCTTCATCGCCTTGGCTGCTGTCGCCTCAAAGCCCTTGATGGGTGCACCAATGGCTGGGTTCATGCGCACAGTGGCAAACACCATTCCAGGGAGTCGTACGTCAATACCGAAGGTGGCCGCGCCAGTGCACTTGCCCACCATATCGACCCGTGGCATGTTCTTGCCCAGGTAGCGCCACTGCTCGCGCGGCTTGAGTGGCGGGTTATCGGGCAACTGCACCTTGGCAGCAGCAAGGGCCAGCTCGGTGTAGGGTAGGCGTTTCCCATCACTGGCGATCACGGCGCCGTCAGCCGTCCTGAGCTTGGCTGCATGGACCCCCAGACGTTCGGCCGCAGCCGCTACCAGGGCAAAGCGTGCTGCTGCGCCAGCGACACGCATTTTGTCAAATGCATCGTGCACGCTGGACGAGCCGCCAGTGCCCTGAATGCCCATGAACTTGGCCAAGACGCCCATGGTGCCGCGCATACCTTCGGCCATGCGGCTGTGGTCCAGGGAAGCAAACGGAACGCCCTCCTGCAGGAGCGCCCGGTTGTAATATGCAGCCCCCGGAGCACCATGTTCGACACGAATACTGTCCCAGACAACGTCCAGCTCTTCGGCGACCAAGGCCGCCAAAGTTGTGTGGATACCCTGTCCCATTTCCGCGCGTGGGGTGATGATCGTGACGCCTTGCGCATCAATTCGCACATAAGGGGTGATGGCGCTTGCCCCTTCGGGGAGCTCATTGAGAAGCGGGTTGGGGTGGGGCTGCCGGTACTTGTAAACACCAAAAACTGCACCGCCCACCGCTGCGGCGGACCCTATCAAAAAACTGCGCCGCGCGATAGTTCTGAGGCGTCTCATGCTGCGACTCCATTTATACGTTTTGCGGCATCGTGAATGGCAGCGCGGATACGAGGATAAGCGCCGCACCGACACAGGTTGCCAGACATCGCCAGATCGATTTCGTCATCGGTCGGAGACTTGACTTGGTTAAGTAGCGCGACTGCGCTCATGATCTGGCCAGACTGGAAGTAGCCGCACTGAGCCACTTGGTGATCGATCCAGGCCGCCTGCACCTTGTGCAGTGCATCTGGCTTACCCAGACCCTCGATGGTTGTCACTGCACCGCTTATGGTGCCGATAGGTGTCACGCAAGACCGAACTGGCGTGCCGTCTACGAGGACCGTACACGCACCACACAAGGCCATACCGCAGCCATACTTGGTGCCTGGCAGGTTCAATTCGTCCCGTAGCGCCCACAGCAGAGGCATTTCAGATTCCACATTCAGCTCGTGTGCCTTGTTGTTAACAATCAAGTTCATAAGATCAACCCTTTTGAAAATTTTTGGCAAAACCGCATGTTGACAACACGAGTTGGTAGCCGTCTTGCGCAACGTGATGTGCCAGCGCCTTGTCGATGCCTGAGTAGGCGCCAGTAATGAGTTCTGTTTTGTGGGGTTTGGGGGGATGTCGCCAAAATAGATCTCCAAAAGGGTTTTGCCAATTGAAAGATTAAAAACCCGGCACCTAGGTGCCATGTCAAGGGATTTAATTGTTTTAATCAAGGTTGGTGAAACTCCTTTACCCGGCATTGGCGTGCCAAAATTAAAACGATTTGACACGTCATAAAAACAACACTATTTCTAGCTCGAACCGCCACCCCACAACAGCAAAATATGAAAACAGTCATCAATGAGAATGCTTTCAAGTCGCTGCAGACGACCAGCGCATTGTGTAAAGCGGCCAACGTCACCCGGGGTCAATTGCGTTTGTATGAGACAGTGGGTTTGATTGCGCCGCAGAGTCGAACCGAAGCCGGTTATCGCCAATATGGCAGCGACACCCTGAACCGGCTCAAGGCCATCATGCATTTGAAAGAACTCGGCTTCACGCTGGCCGAAATCGCGCTGCTGCTCGCCGATCGCGAATACGGCGTGTTCGATGAGCCCGCAATTCAGCGCCTGGCTGAAGAGGTCCTGTCCAAAATCGATGAACGCATTGCCGGTTTGCAAGTCATAAGAGGATATGTTGCACCCGTTGCCGTGGGTGACATGGGTGTGCTTGAGGATGAAGACTGCAACTTCGTTATCGATTTCATGACCGCTTTGTCCGCAGATAAATCCAAACAACACGCTTGAACTGGTCAGCGAAAGTCGATCGTGCACTCAAGTGGTTTAAGTCGGCATGGCAAACCTACCCAAGCAATCCGACTTCAGGTTGGTTTGTGAGTCCTGCTTGCCAAGTCCTATTCAGGCTCAGTAATTAGGCTCTTACCAACTACCAAAGCGCTGTCCTCAACGCCCCAGTAATCCCCTCGTCCCAAATCCATGAGCTCTAAAAATTGCGAAAGAGCCGAATAACGCTTTGCATCGTATTACCGCTATGAGCCGGCTTTTGCTGGTCGCAAATTTGCTGCGATGGTCTGCTTACAGCCTCAACCGGACTTCAAGGGTAAAAATACAAACGACAGCCGTTACCAGAAGCCGACCGCCAAATCTTGGGCAATGCCTCGTGTAGTTGTTAAAAATAAAAAGCTCAAAAACCAATAAGTCAGAGTGCCGAGTTCCCAATCAACTTCTCTGCAGCTTATTTGGATTAAAAAAATTGACCTTTGCTGTGAGGAACCACCATGAAGCTATCCCCCCAACCCCCTGGGCTTGGGGGTCCTGTAGGGGGTGGGTAGCAGCTACTATCACCACCTTCTGCCAACTTTGTCAGCGGAACTACTATCAAGTGTGACTACTATCACCCAGCCCGAGATGTCTACTATCACTGCTGGCGCACCTACTATCAGGGGAAATTCGGTTCGAGACTACTATCACCACGAGCTTGCTGGGGGCGGGCTTACAAATGACGTCGCAAGCTTCCGACGACTCGACAGGGCCACTTTAGAAAAGAGCGAGAACAGTTCCGCTAACGTTGAAAAAATGGCCTACAGAAATGAAAAATGCGCCGTAAGGCGCATTCTTATTGGGGTACTGGCGGAAGCGGTGAGATTCGAACTCACGGGCCCTTTCGAGCCGCCGGTTTTCAAGACCGGTGCAATCGACCACTCTGCCACACTTCCTGCGGGGGGAATTGTAACCTTGTTCTAAGTG
>CAJBLW010000280.1 GCA_903953985.1 uncultured Burkholderiales bacterium | reverse complement strand
GTGCTGGACGCATGTGCCCAGACCTCTTGCATGCCGCCAAAGCTGGCGTGTTGTTCGATGCGTTTCATGCGTCGCCTTCAAAGTGCACCACCGAGCGGATGGACTCGCCGTTGTGCATCAAGTCAAAAGCGTGGTTGATGCCGCTCAGCCCCATGGTGTGGGTGACAAACGGGGCCAACGCGATGCGCCCAGCCATGGCGTCGTCCACCATGCCGGGCACTTCGCTGCGGCCTTTGACGCCGCCAAAGGCGGTGCCCATCCAGCGCCGACCGGTGACCAGCTGGAAAGGGCGGGTGGAGATTTCCTGGCCAGCACCGGCCACGCCGATGATGACCGACTGGCCCCAACCCCGGTGCGCGCACTCCAACGCGGCGCGCATGACGTTGGTGTTGCCAATGCATTCAAAGCTGTGGTCCACGCCCCAGCCGGTCATGTCGACGATGACTTGCTGAATGGGTTTGTCGTGGTCTTTGGGGTTGACGCAGTCGGTCGCGCCAAAGGTGCGCGCCAGATCGAACTTGCTGGGGTTGGTGTCGATGGCGATGATGCGCCCGGCCTTGGCCAGCTTGGCACCCTGCACCACGGCCAAGCCAATGCCACCCAGGCCGAACACGGCCACCGTGTCACCTTCTTGCACCTTGGCCGTGTTTTTGACGGCACCCAGCCCGGTGGTCACGCCGCAGCCCAACAGGCAGACTTGCTCAGGGTTGGCGTCGGGCCGGATTTTGGCCAGCGAGACCTCGGCCACGACCGTGTATTCGCTGAAGGTCGAGCAGCCCATGTAGTGGTACAGCGGCTGGCCTTGGTAAGAAAAGCGCGTGGTGCCATCAGGCATGACGCCCTTGCCCTGCGTGGCGCGCACGGCCACGCACAGGTTGGTTTTGCCCGACTTGCAAAACAAGCACTCACCGCACTCGGCGGTATAGAGCGGAATCACATGGTCGCCAGGCTGGACGCTGGTGACCCCTTCGCCCACCTCGACCACAATGCCCGCGCCCTCATGGCCCAGCACGACCGGAAACAGCCCTTCAGGGTCTTGACCCGAGAGCGTGAACGCATCGGTGTGGCAGATGCCGGTGTGCGTGATTTTGACCAGCACCTCGCCTTTGCGCGGTGGTGCGACGTCGATCTCGACGATTTGCAAAGGCTGGCCCGCTTCAAAGGCGACGGCGGCGCGAGATTTCATAAAGGCTCCTGGGGGTGTGAATTGAAAAGTATTGTGATCGCACGACTTGACCAAGACGCTGACCGAGTGAAGTGGCTGGGCTGGTCCGGATATGTTTTGGTCCGCGTGGGTGAATGTATTAAAAAGCATTCCAAGTGACGCGGGACGGGGTTCATGCTGGTTTCCCAAAGTTGGTCGGGGTTCATTTCTCCCCGATGGCCGTTATGAACAATGGCACTGCCACTCCACGGCAGACACGGTAACGCTGTCAAATGGCAAAGTGCGGTTTGATTTCTAAAGGGGCAAGCCGGGTTGCACACGACAAAATCAGCCCATGCCAGACCAAGCCCCCTCGCCTGTATCCAAAACCCTCAGTGCCGCGAAAAAGGCGCTGCTGCGGATGCCCCTCAAGGCATCAAGGCCGTCAACGGGACGGCTTGGACATTCGGTGCCAACGGGTAACGATGCAGGCCAGGGTAGACAACATAAAGCGCATCCAGTTTGAGGTCTTCCATCGCGATGCGCATGCTTGGCGTCATTTTGGGTGCATCGCTGCGTTTGAATTCCACGCCAATGCGCAGCTGGTCTTTGAACATCAGCAAATCAAGCTCTGCACCCTGGTGGGTGGCCCAAAAATACGCTTGATCGGGCTGCGCTATTCGCAACACTTGTTCCAAAGCAAAACCTTCCCAACTGGCGCCGCACAGCGGGTTGGAAAGTAATTGTGGAAGGCTGCGAATGCCCACCATGGCATGAAGCAAGCCCGTGTCGCGAAAATATATTTTGGGTGCCTTGACTTGTCTTTTGGCTAAATTTTCATGCCATGGCTGGAGTTGCCGGATCATGAATGTCTGGGTCAAATAGTCCAAATACCTGCGCACAGTGGACTCAGAAATTCCCAGCGATCGGGCAGGTTCAGCAGCGTTCCAAGTTTGACCATGGTAGTGGGCAAGCATTTGCCAAAATCGCGTCATCAAGGGGGCCGGCGCATTCATTCCCAGCAAGGGAAGGTCGCCGCTGATGTGCCGTTGAATGGCGGCATGCCGCCATTGGGTGCTGATTGCATCATCCGGGGCCAGATAAGCGGCAGGAAACCCCCCCCTGAGCCAAAGCGTTTCAATATTTTTTGCAGTGGCTCCTGTTTCGCAGATGTCAAAGCCACTCACTTCCAGGGTGACTGCGCGGCCGAGAAGCGATTCGGTTTTATGCATCACCCGCGGCGCAGCACTGCCCAACAGCAGGAATTGACCATTCTGGCCCATGCGGTCTGGCCGGTCCATGAGAACGCGCAAGGACTCGGGCAGCGCAGGCAGGTGCTGAATTTCGTCTATGACCACCAGTCCGTTAAGGCCCGACAAAGTGCTCATCGGTTGGGTCAGTCGTTGACGTGCAACAGGATCTTCAAGATCGAAGTAATGGCTACTGTTGACGTCAATGAATTGACGCGCCAAAGTGGTTTTCCCAACCTGCCGCGGGCCCACGAGCTCGACTGCCCGGAAGCTACTCAGAAGCTCAGTGAGTTGGTGTACGAGTTGACGGCGTTCTATGAACATGCCGCTATATTAACATTGACCATGAAAATCGATCATGTGATGAGGGATTTTCATGGTCTTTAAATATAGAAGCACCTCCCGCACGGAGCAGGTGGCAAGCCGGGTCACACACGGCACAATCAGGCCATGCCCGACCAAGCACCCTCGACTGCCGCCAAAACGCTCAGCGCCCCACAAAAGGCGCTGATCAAGCTCGGCCTGAAGCGCGACATTGATCTGGCGCTGCACCTGCCGCTGCGTTACGAGGACGAGACGCGCCTCACCCCGCTATGCGACGCGCGGCCCGGCGTCGCCGCACAGGTCGAGGTCGATGTGGTCGACTGCGAGCTTGCCTATCGTCCCCGTCGCCAGCTGGTCGTTCGCGTCCGTGACGCCGGCGGAGGCGGGAAGTACGCCGGGCCGCCCCAAGTGTTTCCCGGCCTCCTGGGG
>CAJBLW010000279.1 GCA_903953985.1 uncultured Burkholderiales bacterium | reverse complement strand
GCTATCAAATCGATAGTAAATCAGAAGGATTCGAGCGCC
The DNA here is from genome assembly GCA_903953985.1 of uncultured Burkholderiales bacterium. GTDB lineage: Bacteria > Pseudomonadota > Gammaproteobacteria > Burkholderiales > Burkholderiaceae_C > Limnohabitans_A. The sequence continues at coordinate 8,205 of CAJBLW010000279.1, read as the reverse complement.
AGGCCAGTCACCGAGTCGGCGCCGTCCAGGATGGCATCCCGCAGACCAGGAGCCCGGGTCAACAGGTGGTCGGCATAAAAACGCGCAGTGACAAGTTTGGCCCGCATGAAGGCCTCGTCAACACCCTGCGCCAATTGCTCTTGCGCCACCAGCCAGGCACGCGCCAATTGCCAGCCAGCCATCAGGTTACCGGCCAGCATCAGGTAGGGCACGCTGCCGGCAAATACCGCATTCGGGCTGGCGCGGGTCTGGTCGGCCACAAAGGCCACCACTTCCAGAAACGCCAGGCGCGCCCCCTGCAGGCGCCGGGCCACCGCCAACGCATCGGCGCTGCCATTTTTGTTCAGGTCTGCCTCGGTGTCCTGAATCTGGGCCGCGATGGCGCGGGCGGTCTGGCCGCCGTCGCGCGACGTCTTGCGCCCAACCAGGTCATTGGCCTGGATGGCCGTGGTGCCTTCGTAAATGGTCAGAATCTTGGCATCACGGTAATACTGGGCCACGCCGGTTTCTTCGATGAAGCCCATGCCGCCATGTACCTGCACCGCGGCCGAGGTGACTTCCAGGCTCATCTCGGTGCTGTAGCCCTTGACCAGCGGCACCATGAACTCGTAAAAGCTCTGGTTTTGCTTGCGCGTGTCGGCGTCGGGGTGATGGTGCGCGGCGTCATAAGCTGCAGCTGCCACGGCCGCTGCGGCCTATGACGCCTCGCACCACCACCTCGATGCCGAGGTGCGCAAACAAAATCTGGCGTTCTACGAATTCATGGTGCCGCTGGTCAAGGGCTACAGCACCGAGATGAGCCTGGAAGTCACCAGCCTGGGCGTGCAGGTGCATGGCGGCATGGGCTTCATTGAGGAAACCGGTGCAGCGCAGTACTACCGCGACGCCAAAATTTTGACGATTTACGAAGGCACGACTGCCATCCAAGCCAACGACCTGGTGGGCCGCAAGACCGCGCGTGACGGTGGCCAAACTGCCAAGGCTTTGGCCGCGCAAGTGGCCCAGACCGAAAGCGAACTCGCTGCCTCGGGCAACGCCGACGCGCAGGCCGTGGCCCGTCGCCTCAAAGCTGCCCGCGAAGCCTTTGTGGACGTGGTCGAGTTTGTGGCGGGCAACACCAAAGCCCACCCCAATGACGTGTTTGCAGGCAGCGTGCCTTACCTGATGCTGGCCGGTAATCTGATGGCGGGCTGGCAAATGGGCCGTGCCTTGCTGGTGGCCCTCACACCCGAGGCACAGGCCCAAGATGCTGCCTTCATGGCCGCCAAAGTCACCACCGCCCGCTTTTACGCCGACCACATTTTGTCCAAAGCCCCCGGCATCCGCGACAGCATCGTCGAAGGTGCAGGCAGCGTGACAGCGATGGCGCTCGACGCTTTTTGATCGGTGGGCGAGTGCCGCTTGTTGTCATGCCGGACTTAAGCCGGCATCCATCTCTGCAGATCAAACGGCGCATGGATCCCGGGTCTTTGCCCGGGATGCCTGCAAAGATCCCTGGGGTGGTGATTTTGAGTGGCTTGCCTTGAAGGGCTCGAAGTGGGTGAAATCCATTTCCTGTCTCCGCGCCGACACCTTTTGATTCGTTTGTTCTCTCACAATAGACCGATATTTTTTCAGGAGACCTCATGTCCAAGCTGCCCCCCGTTCTGGCCAATTTGCCTTTCCCCGCCATCGCATCGCCCCTGTTCATCATCAGCAATCCCAAGCTGGTCATCGAGCAGTGCAAGGCCGGCATCGTCGGCTCCATGCCCGCTTTAAATGCCCGTCCTGCTGCGCAACTCGAAGAATGGTTGATCGAAATCACAGAAACCTTGGCGGCTTATAACAAGGCCAACCCGGACAAGCCCGCCGCACCCTTTGCCATCAACCAGATCGTGCACAAGAGCAACGACCGTCTGGAGCACGACATGGCCATGTGCGTCAAATACAAGGTGCCGATCATCATCACCTCGTTGGGTGCGCGCGAAGAAATCAACGAGGCCGCCCACAGTTACGGGGGCGTGGTGCTGCACGACATCATCAACAACAAGCACGCACACAAAGCGATCGAAAAGGGCGCAGATGGCCTGATCGCTGTGGCTGCGGGTGCTGGAGGCCATGCGGGCGTCAAAAGCCCGTTCGCCTTGATTCAGGAAATCCGCCAGTGGTTCGACGGCCCCGTCGCATTGTCAGGCTCGATCGCGACAGGCGATGCGATTTTGGCGGCGCAAGCCATGGGTGCGGATTTCGCCTACATCGGCTCGGCGTTCATCGCGACCCTTGAAGCGCGTGCTACTGATGACTACAAACAAGCCATTGTGGACTGCAACTCGGATGACATCGTCTTGAGCAATCTGTTCACGGGCGTGCATGGCAACTACCTCGCGCCGTCCATCCGTGCAGCGGGCCTGGACCCCGAGAACTTGCCCGAGTCTGACCCCAGCAAGATGAACTTTGGCGGTGACGCCAAAAAAGCCTGGAAAGACATTTGGGGCTGCGGCCAAGGCATTGGCGCGATCCAGGCCGTGCAAAGCACAGCCGACCTGGTGGCCCAACTCAAGGCCCAATACCAAGCGGCCCGCAACCGTTTGGCCTTGTGATGGCGTCTGCCTGAGTCGCCCTTGTCCAACCCATCACAGCGCCCTGCGGGGCGTTCTTTTTTGATCGATGCGTTCAAGGCCGCAGGTTGCTTGTTGATCGTGTTGCACCACCTGGCTTTCTACGGGCCCATGTCGGATGTGGTGGCCACGGGTTGGCCCAGTGTGGTGAATTGGCTTTATGACCATGGCCGACTGGCGGTGCAGTTCTTCTTGGTGTGTGCGGGTTTTCTCACGGCAGGCAGTTTGGCGCGTTACGAGTCACTGACGCTGTCTGAAGCCCTGAAGTTGGCCTGGCAGCGCTATTTGCGCCTGGCCATTCCCTTGCTGGCTGCACTGAGCTTCACCGTGCTGGTCAGCGAATGGGTGAGGCCTGACTTTGCACATGCCAGCTTGTCGGCACCGCCCGATTGGGGCCAGGCGTTGGCGCACATTGGGCTCATGCAGCACGTGCTGAAACTGGAGGCCTTGTCGGCCGGCATTTGGTACGTGGCGATTGACTTGCAGTTGTATGCGATGACTTTGTTCTGCCTGGTGGTGGTGAGAGCCTGGCCCCGTAAGCAGTCAGCGAGGTCGGGAGTGGATTGGGCAGATGCCATGCGCTGTATGCTTTGGTTGGGGTTGGTCTGCGCCTCTTTGTGGTGGTGGAATTTGGACACCGATCTGGACGATTGGGGTGTGTATTTTTGGGGCTCTTATGGTCTGGGCTTGCTCGCTTGGGAGGCCCGTCGGTTCATCCGCTCGGGCGGCTCTGAAGGCCAGCTGCGCAGCGGGATGGTGGGTGCGTTGATGGTGCTCGTTGGCGGTGTGGCCTGGTGGCTGGAGCCGCGGACGCGGATCGCGCTGGCGTGGAGCGTGGCGGCCCTGTTGATGGCGGCGCCTGAGGCTTGGCTGTGGGGCCAAGCTGTTGGGGTCTCTCGCTGGCGATCAGCCTTGGAATGGCTGTCGGGCGTGTCCTATTCCGTGTTCCTCATCCACTTTGGTGTGAGCCTGGCCGTCAGTGCTGCAGTCACAGTGTATTGGCCTGATGCGCTGTGGGCCAATGTGCTGGGCGTCCTGGTCTCCGTGTTGCTGTCGCTGCTGCTGGGTGGCCTGCTTTGTCGGTGGGTGGAGCGGCAGCCACCGACGGTGTGGCGATGGTGGTTTTGGGTGGTGGCTTTCAAGGCCAGTGTGGCACTGGCCTTGTTCATGAATCCGGTGGCTTGAGTCCCCGCCCGGGTCAATCGGCCCCGTTGCTGGCCTTGACCTTTTCGGTGATGTAAGCCAGAGCTTCTTCAACCTGATCGATCAAGATCAGGCACAGGTCACCCGGTGACAGGCGCGACAGGGCGGTGTCGATGGCATTGAACTCACCCTGGATGTCTTGCACATGGGTGGTGCGCAACGCGCCTTGCAAGCCTTCGCGCAGCAAGCCGATCACCTCGCCGTCTTCGCGACCGCGCTGACAAGCGTCTTGGTACAACAGCACTTCGTCAAAAGCTTTGCCCAGAATCTGGGTCTGGTCGCGGATGTCCTGGTCGCGCCGGTCACCTGCACCGCTGATCACCACCACGCGCTTGTTGGCGGGCATGTTCTCCACCGCCTGCACCAAGGCCTGGATGGCGTCCGGGTTGTGTCCGTAATCGGCAATGAGCGTGGCGCCTTTGTAGTCAAACAGGTTGAAGCGACCGGGTACGCCTTGGATGTCACTGATGAATGTGGCCAGGCCTTGCGCAATCGCTACCCAGTGCACGTCGACTGCCCAAGCTGCGCCCACCGCTGCCAACACATTCTCGGTCTGAAAACCGATCTGGCCTTGGCGTGTGAGCGGCACTTGGCTGAGGGGGATGCGGAACACCTGCTTGCCTTTTTGGGCGACGATGGCGCCGTCTTCTACATAGACCACGCGCTTGCCCTGAGCGCGGTGCGTGGCCAGCACGGGGTGGTTGCCATCGAGCGCAAAAAAGGTCACATCGCCAGGGCAGTGCCGTGCCATGGCCACCACGGCCGGGTCATTGGCGTTGAGTACGGCCATGCCCTTGGGATCCACGTTGAGCACAATCACCCGCTTGAGCACCGACAGATCTTCCAGGGTGGTGATGTAGTTCAGGCCCAGGTGGTCGCCTGCTCCCAGGTTGGTGACCACCGCCACCTGGCAGCGGTCAAAGGCCAGGCCCTCGCGCAGCAGGCCGCCTCGGGCGGTCTCGAACACGGCGGCGTCCACATCGGGGTGCATCAACACGTTGCGGGCGCTGCGCGGGCCGCTGCAGTCGCCTGAGTCGGTCTGGCGGCCATTGACGTAGACCCCGTCGGTGTTGGTCATGCCCACGCGCAGGCCTTGTGCTTTGAGCAGGTGAGCGGCCAAGCGCACGGTGGTGGTTTTCCCGTTGGTGCCGGTCACGGCAATCACCGGAATGCGGCCATGGCCACCGCCCGGGAACATGAGGTCAATGACGGCATTGCCCACGTCCCGGCCTTTGCCAAACGAGGGGCTGATGTGCATGCGCAGGCCCGGTGCGGCGTTGAGTTCGACGATGCCACCGTTTTGGTCTTCGAGCGGACGCGAGAGCGATTCGCAAACCACGTCCACGCCGCAGATGTCCACGCCCACCATTTGTGCCGCCGCGATCACGCGGGCTTTGACCTCGGGGTGTACCTCGTCGGTCACGTCGGTGGCGGTGCCGCCAGTGGACAGGTTGGCGTTGTTGCGCAAAATCACCCGCCGGCCCTTGGCGGGTACCGACTCGGGCTCCAGATCTTGCGCATGCAGGCGGCCGATGGCGATGTCGTCAAAACGGATTTTGGTCAACGATGTTGCGTGACCTTCACCTCGGCGTGGGTCGGCATTGACCAGGTCGACCAATTGGCGCACGGTGTGCTTGCCATCGCCCACGACCAGCGGCGGCTCGCGCCTTGCGGCGGCCACCAGCTTGTCGCCCACCACCAACAGGCGGTAATCGTGACCGGGCAGAAACTTTTCCACCAGCACGGTGCCGTAACGCACAGCGGTGGCATAGGCTTTGTCAAAAGCCTCTCGTGCAGTGATGTTGACCGAGACCCCTTTGCCCTGGTTGCCGTCTTGGGGTTTGACCACGACCGGCAGACCGATTTCATGGGCAATGGCCCAGGCTTCGTCCAGGCTCTTGGCCGGGCGTCCCATGGGCACGGGCACGCCTGCAGCGTGCAGCAGGCTTTTGGTCAGGTCCTTGTCTTGTGCGATTGATTCGGCAATGGCGCTGGTGGTGTCGGTTTCTGCAGCCTGAATGCGCCGCTGCTTGGCGCCCCAGCCAAATTGCACCAGGCTGCCATCGGTGAGGCGGCGGATCGGGATGCCGCGTGCCATGGCGGCGTCGACGATGGAACCTGTCGAAGGCCCAAGGCGCACATCTTCGTCGTGTTCATGCAATTGCGCGATGGCGCCTTCCAGGTCGAAGCCGGCACCTGCTGCAGCGGCCTGACACAGTTGCTCGGCCAGGCTCAACGCCAAACGCCCCACCACTTCTTCGGTGTATTGCACCACCACCTGAAAAACGCCCGGATCTTCGGTGGGCATGGTGCGGCTGAAAGACACCGGGCAGCCAGCGTGCGCCTGCAGGCTCAGGGTGACTTTTTCCAATGCATGGGCCAGCGTGACGGCCTCGCCTGGGCGCTGCCCATCAAACGGCCCGACCGCGGGAAAGATGCGCCGCAGTTGCTGCTCGATCGGGTGCTGTGCCGACAGGCCGCTGTCTTCGGGCTTGCAGCTGACGATGGCTTCAATGGCAGTGTGTCGGCTCCACAGGTTGGGGCCACGCAAAGCGCGAATACGGGAGACTTGCATGAAGGATGTTTCCAGGGGGGAGAAGGGTGGCGAGGGGCGACGTTTCAAGCGGTGGGCAAGTTGCCATAACTTTTGATCCCGGCTTTGATCAGATCGGTGCCAATGTCCAGTTCCCAGGCTGCGCAGGCGGCCACCAGCATGTCGCTGGTGTTCAAACTGCCCGTTTTCAAAAGCCTTGCCACGGCTGGGCGATGGATCGACAACACCAGGTGTTCTTTGGCGCCCTGGGCCAGCACCAGCTGGCCTTCGCGCCAAAAACCTACGCGATGACCTGCGCTGCGGTGTGTTTGCAGGCGGGTGTTGTGCTCATCGTCGGCATAGAGCAGCACACTCCCATCGCAGTAATCCGCCAGTGCTGCAACTTCGGGATCGGCGGCATTCAGCACCGCCGTGCCCTCGGGCAGCACCACATCGATTTGGGTGCGGATGTAGGCCGGCATTTTTTCATCCCCACCAGGGTACAGGTCGTCCAGACCGGTGGCGCGGGGCATGCGGGTGACGATGCCAATCTGGCAACGGTCATAGGGTAGACCTTGGGCCAGCAGGTGGCGGGCATCGCTTTCAAACACGGCCGCTTGCACCCCCCGGTTGATCAGCAATCGCTGAGCTTGGGCCCAATCCATGCCGTCTTGGGTGGGCAGTTGGCGTTGGTTTAAAAACAAGCCGTTGGCGCACGACAGTCCGGTGTGCAGCCCCAACAAGTGCAACAGCCACGCCAGCAATTGCGCAGGTTGTGTGGTGTCGCCATCGCCCATGAGGCCCACCACCGGAATGCGGCCGTTGTCTTCGGGCTTGAACAGGTGTTTGGCAATGGCCTGGCCCACCGGGCGGGGCTGACCCGTGGCGGGTTTGAGGTGCATGAGCAGGCCCGGGCCGGCATTGACCTCGACCACTGCGCCGCCTTGCGGCCCCAGGGGCTTGGCAATGTCTTGCGCCACCAGGTCCACCCCCGCAATGTCCAGGCCCACCACGCGCGCGGCCAGCACGGCTTGCGCGGCCACATCGGGGTGCACCAGGTCGGTCACGTCCATCGACATGTTGCCAGTGCGCATGATGAGCACCGAACGACCCGCCTCGGGCACGCTGCCTGCGCTCAGGCCCTGGCGCTTGAGCTCCAGCACCGAGGTGGTGTGGTCTTCCAGGCGGATGGTGTCCAGGGGGAAATCTTCTTCTTCGCCCCGTCGCGGGTCGGAATTGATCTGCAGCTCAATGAGTTGTTGCACCGTGTGCACGCCATCGCCCACCACGCTGGCAGTTTCGCCTTTGTTGACCGCCACCACTTGGTCGCCCACCACCAGCAGGCGGTGCTCTTCACCCAAAATAAATCGTTCGACGATGACCTCGCTGCCTTCAGCCAGGGCAATGCCATAGGCCGCTTCGATGTCTTCTTGGCGCGACAATTCCAAAGACACCCCCCGGGCATGGTTGCCATCGGTGGGCTTGACGCAGACCGGCAGGCCAATGTCCTGTGCCGCTGTCCAGGCCGCTTGCGGGCTGTCGACGATCTGGCCTTCGGGCACGGGCACACCGCACATGCTCAGCAGCTGCTTGGTCAGGTCCTTGTCTTTGGAGATGCCTTCGGCAATGGCGCTGGTGCGGTCGGTCTCAGCGGTCCAGATGCGGCGCTGGCGCTGGCCATAGCCGAGTTGCACCAGGTTGCCATCGTTCAGGCGAATGCTTGGAATGCCCCGGTCGGCAGCGGCATCGACGATGCTGGCGGTGCTCGGGCCGATACACAGGCTGTCCACCATTTGGGTCAGTTGGGCGATGTGGCTGGCCACGTCAAAGGGCTGGTCGGCGATGGCGGCCAAAATCAAATCGCGTGCACTG
>CAJBLW010000278.1 GCA_903953985.1 uncultured Burkholderiales bacterium | reverse complement strand
GCGCAGGCGCTGTTGGGCGTATTCCACGTCGCGTTTGATGGCTTCTTGCTCCCGCGCAATTTCTTCGACCCGCAGATACCAGAACGCGCTGGCAATAGCAGCCAAAAAAAGCACTACCGCAGCCACCGGGGCCAAGTTAGCGAAACGGTCCTGCCGATTCGGCGACTGTCTTCGCCACCATGACAGCCACCAGGCCCATGGCCCGACTTTGGTCACTACCGATGCTGCTTTGTTCAATTCCATGTTCTAAGTTTAGAGGACAAGGTCTGGCGACCTGTCTTCAAAGGAATTTGAAACGTCATGTGTGATTGATTCGGCAAGGTGAAGTTTGAATTTATTTTTTGTCATCTCGGCCTTGAACCTGGATCCAGTCCTGCTCAGCAGGTCTTTTTATAAAAGGCAGTGCTCAACGCTGGATCCCGGGTCTTATCCCGGGATGACAAAAAGGGGAAAAGAACACAGGCCATTCACACTTCATCGGGCCGGATCAATCAAATAAAATTATTTCATAATGCAAAATCATAAAGCACTATTTGAAATTTTCAGAAAATTATGGGAAAATTCGACCATTAATTAACCAAGACCACTCTTTCAGGAGACAAACATGACAGCGGCAACACCAGAACAATCGGGCCGTGACCAGGACGCCCAGGAGACGCGTGAATGGATGGACGCTCTGTCCGCCGTGATCGAAAAAGAGGGGCCTGAGCGTGCTCACTTTTTGCTCGAACAGTTGCTAGAAGAAGCCCGTCAGCACAGCATCGATTTGCCGTTTTCGGCCACCACGGGCTACGTGAATACCATTGAGCCGCAAGAAGAAGAGCGCTCGCCCGGTAACCTGGAAATTGAAGAGCGACTGCGCGCCTACATGCGCTGGAACGCCATGGCCATGGTCGTCAAGGCCAACCGCCACAATCCCGAAGATGGCGGTGATTTGGGTGGTCACATTGGCTCGTTCGCCTCTTTGGCCAGTTTGTTTGGTGCGGGTTTCAACCATTTCTGGCACGCTGAGAGCGCTGAACCTGGAAAAGAACACGGGGGTGATTGCCTCTACATCCAAGGTCACGTATCGCCTGGCGTCTATGCCCGCGCCTACCTCGAAGGCCGCTTGACAGAAGAGCAGTTGCTCAACTTCCGCCAAGAGGTCGACGGCAAGGGTTTGTCCAGTTACCCGCACCCCAAGTTGATGCCAGAGTTTTGGCAGTTCCCCACGGTGTCCATGGGCCTGGGCCCTTTGATGGCGATTTACCAGGCGCGCTTTTTGAAGTACCTGCACGCCCGTGGCATTGCCAACACCGAAAACCGCAAGGTCTGGGTGTTCTGCGGCGACGGCGAAATGGACGAGGTCGAATCTTTGGGCGCCATCGGCTTGGCCGCCCGTGAGAACCTCGACAACTTGGTCTTTGTGGTCAACTGCAATTTGCAACGTTTGGACGGCCCGGTGCGAGGCAACGGCAAGATCGTGCAAGAGCTTGAAGGCGAGTTCCGTGGTGCGGGCTGGAATGTCATCAAACTGTTGTGGGGATCCGGTTGGGACCCCCTGTTGGCCCGCGACAAAGAGGGTGCACTCAAGAAAATCATGATGGAAACGCTGGACGGCGACTACCAGGCCATGAAAGCCAACGATGGCGCCTATGTACGCAAACATTTCTTTGGTCGCGATCCACGTACCCTGGAAATGGTCTCCAAGATGTCTGACGAAGAAATTTTTGATCTGCGTCGCGGCGGACATGACTCCAAAAAGGTTTATGCCGCTTTCCATAAAGCTGTGAATCACACAGGCCAGCCTACCGTGCTGTTGATCAAGACGGTCAAAGGTTTTGGCATGGGCAAAGCCGGCGAGGGCAAGAACAACGTGCACCAGACCAAGAAGCTGTCAGACGAGGACATCAAAGCCTTCCGTGACCGTTTCAACATCCCGGTGCCTGACAGCGAGTTGTCCAAGATTCCGTT
>CAJBLW010000277.1 GCA_903953985.1 uncultured Burkholderiales bacterium | reverse complement strand
GCCGGCTTCCAATAGATCGGGCGTCATGCCTGGCCTCCCCGCAGTTTGCGCACCAAGCCGACCACGCCCTGGGGCAAATAGAGCGTGACGCCAATAAACAAAGCACCCAAAAAGTAAAGCCAAAACTCAGGATAAGTGACGGTGAGCCAGCTCTTGGCGCCGTTGACCAAAAACGCACCCACGATGGGGCCTATCAAGGTGGCTCGGCCGCCCACCGCCGCCCACACTGCGATCTCAATCGAATTGGCAGGGCTCATTTCGCTGGGGTTGATGATGCCGACCTGCGGCACATACAAGGCACCGGCCACACCGCAGACCATGGCCGAGAGCGTCCAGATCGCCAGCTTGTAGCCCAGTGGCGAGTAGCCGCTGAACATGACGCGCGACTCCGCGTCGCGAATGGCTTGCAGCACCCGGCCAAACTTGGACGCCACCAACCAGCGCGCCAGCAAATAGAAGGCCATAAGGCACGCAGCGGTCAGCACAAACAGCGCCATGCGCATGCCCGGCGTGGCAATGGTGACACCGGCCAGGCGCTTGAAGTCGGTAAAGCCGTTGTTGCCGCCAAAGCCAGTCTCATTGCGAAAGAACAGCAGCATGGCAGCAAAGGTGAGCGCCTGGGTGATGATGGAAAAGTACACGCCTTTGATGCGCGAGCGAAAGGCAAAAAAGCCAAACACCAACGCCACCAGCCCCGGCACCGCCACCACCAAAAGCAAGGTGGCGGGCAGGCTGCCGCTCAGCGCCCAATGCCAGGGCAGTTCCTTCCAGTCCAAAAACACCATAAAGTCTGGCAGGTCACTTTTGTAGTTGCCGTCTTGGCCAATCTGGCGCATCAGGTACATGCCCATGACATAGCCGCCCAACGCGAAGAACAAGCCGTGGCCCAGCGACAGGATGCCGGTGTAGCCCCAGATCAAGTCCATGGCCAGCGCGCAGATGGCGTAGCACATGATCTTGCCCATCAAAGCGATGGCGTAGTCGCTCAAATGGAAGGAGCTGCCCTCGGGCACCCACAAGTTAAAAACCGGGGCCAGCACGCCGACCACGATCAGCGCCAGCAAAAACGCCGACCAGGCTGGGCGACCCATCAAAGGGGCGGGGGTGGGGAGTTCAAATTTTTTCATGTTCATGCCTCCGCACTGCGCCCCTTCATCGCGAAGATGCCCTGCGGCCGCTTCTGGATGAAGATGATGATGAACACCAGCACGGCAATCTTGGCGAGCACCGCGCCCGTCCAGCCTTCCAGCAACTTGTTGACCAGGCCCAGGCCCAGCGCGGCATACACCGTGCCTGCCAGTTGCCCCACACCGCCCCGCACCACCACCATGAACGCGTCCACGATGTAGCTTTGGCCCAGGTCAGGCCCCACATTGCCCACTTGACTGAGCGCACAGCCCGCCAGGCCCGCAATGCCCGAACCCAATGCAAAGGCATAGGTGTCGATGCGGGCGGTATTCACGCCCATGCACGAGGCCATGGGGCGGTTTTGCGTCACGCCGCGCACAAACAGGCCCAAGCGGGTTTTGCCGATCAAGAGCGCCACCCCAACCAACACCGTCAGCGCAAACACGATGATCAGCACCCGGTTCCAGGGCAGCTGCAAATTGGGCAAAAGCTGCAGCGAACCGCTCATCCAAGAAGGGTTTTCCACGCCCACGTTTTGCGCGCCAAACAGGCTGCGCACGCCTTGCATCAACATCAGGCTGATGCCCCAGGTGGCCAGCAAGGTCTCAAGCGGGCGGCCGTAGAGGAAACGAATCACAGAGCGCTCCAGTGCAGCGCCCATCAGCGCCGAGGCCATGAACGCCACCGGCACAGCGGCCAACAAATACCAGTCAAACGCGCCGGGAAGATACTTTTGAAAAAGGCCTTGCACCACAGAGGTGGCATAAGCGCCAATCATCATCAGCTCGCCGTGCGCCATGTTGATCACGCCCATCAGTCCGTAGGTGATGGCCAGCCCCAGCGCCACCAACAACAAAATGCTGCCCAGGCTGACACCGGTAAACAATGCACCGAGCTTGTCACCCCAGACCAGGTCACCCTCGATGGCGCGCAGCGAGGCGG
>CAJBLW010000276.1 GCA_903953985.1 uncultured Burkholderiales bacterium | reverse complement strand
TGGCAGGTATGGCAGGTATGGCAGGTGTGCCTGGCACTTGGCTGGTGGCAGGCCGTGGGGTCGGTTGGGCGGTCGGGGGCGCGCTGCAGCCGCTCAGCCAGCCCAAGCCCACGGCGCTCAGGGCCAGCAAGGTGCGCGACAAAACGGTGCGGTGCGGGTTGTGTTGCGGGTGATGTTGCTGGGGTGCCTCTGGCATAGATCAGGTCCTCTACTTGGCATACTCGGTGTTCGGGCGTGATTGTGGCATTGGACACGGGCCTTGGCGAGTGGCCATTTGACAAAGGGGTGCGAGTGTGAATTGGATGATGGTGGCGTTAGATCGTTTGGCCGGAGAGGCAGCGGTGCGGGTGAGTGTGCAAGCCACCCAGGGCTCGGTGCCGCGTGGGCCGGGCACCCACATGCTGGTGTTTGCCCGAGGCGAAGAGGGCACGATTGGTGGCGGACATCTGGAATTTCAGGCTTTGTCGCAGGCTCGACGGCTACTGGCTGGGGAGTTGGTGCCTACTCACTTTCGTCAGGTTCTGGGCCCCAGCTTGGGGCAGTGCTGCGGCGGGGTGGTGGAGTTGCTTTTGGAGCGTGTGGACGCAGGCGACGTGGCGCGCTTGCGCACTGTGTTGATGCCGTCACGCACCCCGCTGGCACTGTTTGGCGGTGGCCATGTGGGCCGAGCAATTGTGAACGCCCTGGCGCCTTTGCCTTTTGCGGTGCGCTGGATCGACAGCCGCGACGAGATTTTTCCGGCCAATGTGCCCGACGGGGTGGAATGCGAGCACTCCAACCCTGTGCAAGCTGCTGTGGCCGATCTGGCCCCGGGCAGTCGGGTGCTGATCATGAGCTTTAGCCATGCCGAAGACTTGGACATCGTGGTGGCTTGTCTCAAGCGCCTGCGCGTGCACAATGATTTGCAATTTGTCGGTCTTATCGGCAGCAAGACCAAGTGGGCCACCTTCAGGCACCGCCTGGAGGAGCGAGGTTTCACAGCCGAAGAAATCGCCCGCATCACCTGCCCGATTGGGGTGCCGGGCATCACGGGCAAAGAGCCCGAAGTCATTGCGGTGGCGGTGGCGGCACAACTCTTGCAGACGGTTTGAAGGTGTGATGCTGGTTTCCCCTAGGCCGACTAGCCAGAGGGAGACTGGAATCCCGAACATAAACTGTATACACTTCGGTGCACTGGTCGCAGCGGCGCAGGTTTCTCTGGAAACATGTTCGCGACCGAATACCCGCTCACAGGGCCCGCGGTGGTGAGCAGGTTGGAGAATCCTTCATGGAATCGTATTTTCTGGAATGGGCCAATTTGTTGCTGCGATGGGTGCACGTCATCACCGCCATCGCCTGGATTGGCTCCTCGTTTTACTTTGTCTTTCTGGACAACAACCTGCAAAAACCCAACTCGCCCGACCTGCTCGAAAAAGGCGTGGGCGGCGCCATGTGGGCGGTGCACGGCGGCGGTTTTTACAACCCGCAAAAGTACATGGTCGCCCCCAAAATCATTCACACCAAGCTCCATTGGTTTTATTGGGAAGCTTATTCCACTTGGTTGACCGGTTTCGCGCTGTTCACGGTGCTCTACCTCTACAACGCGGGCACTTTCCTGATCGACAAGTCGCTGATGGACTGGACGCCTGTGGTGGCCGGTTCGGCCGCTGTGGGTCTGTTGGTGGCGTTCTGGTTGGTCTACGACACCATTTGCCGCGTGTTCGGCTTCCGAAAAAATGGCGAGCTGATCGTGGCGGGCCTAATGCTCGTGGTGGTGGCGTTTTGTGCTTGGCTGGCCAATGAGTTGTTTGCTGGCCGCGCCGCCTTCTTGTTGGTGGGCGCCATGATCGCTACCGCCATGAGTGCCAACGTGTTTTTCTGGATCATCCCCGGCCAGCGCAAGGTGGTGGCCGCCATGACCAGCGGCGAGGTTTATGACGCCAACGCCCTGGCCATCCACGGCAAGCGCGGTAAGCAGCGCAGCGTGCACAACACTTATTTCACGCTGCCCGTCATCTTCGCGATGCTGAGCAACCACTACAGCTTTTTGTACACGCACGAGCACCGTTGGGTGCTGCTGTTTGTGATGATGCTTGCCGGTGCCTTGATTCGCCAGTTCTTTGTGCAGCGCCACGCCTATCACTTGGGCCGTGCCACGAATCCTTGGCCCTTTGCAGCGGTGGGTGTGGTGATGATATTGGGCGTGATCGTGGCCTTGCGGCCTGCGCCGCCCAAGGCCTCTTCGGTGCTGCCTGCTGTCCCGGTGAGCTTTGCCCAAGTGCAAAGCCTCGTGGGTCAGCATTGCATCAGCTGCCATGGTGCGCAATTGCAAATGAAAAACGTGCGACTGGACAGCCCCGAGTTGATCAAGCAGCACGCACAAAACGTCTACCAGCAAGTGGCGGTGACCAAGCAAATGCCCATGGGCAATGCCACCGGCCTGACCGAAGAAGACCGGGCCTTGATCGAGCGCTGGTTTGTGGCAGGGGCCAAGCTGGACTGACGCGCTGGGCACTGTCGATGCAGACAAGAGGGCTGCAAGCGACAGTCGCCAGAGTTACTGGGGCTATGGTTGACCCTATTGGTATGACGATCGAATGGGTATATCTTGGATTCAGCAGGTCCCCGTGGGTCCGGCTGTTCAAATCACAAGGAGAAACCCATGTTCAATCGCTCACGCCGTACTTTGGTTGCCAGCGCTGTTGCTGGCTTGGCTTGTTTGGCAGCTGCCCTGCCTGCTGCCGCTCAAAATTATCCCGTTCGCCCCATCACCATGATCGTGCCATGGGGCGCAGGAGGCGGCACCGATGCCGTGGCCCGCATCGTGGCCAGCTTGCTCGAAAAAGACCTCGGCCAACCCGTTACAGTGGTCAACCGCACCGGCGGCAGCGGGGTGGTGGGCCATGCGGCCATTGCTTCGGCACCCGCTGACGGTTACACCATCGGCCTGGCCACGGTTGAGATCGGCATGATGCACTGGCAGGGCCTGACCCAACTGACTGGTGCCTCCTACACGCCCATCGGCCTGGTCAATGCCGACCCGGCTGGCATTCAGGTGCGCGCCGATTCGCCTTACAAAAACGTGAACGACTTGCTTGCTGCCATCAAGGCCAACCCTGGCAAGTTCAAAGCCTCGGGCACAGGCCAGGGCGGCATCTGGCATTTGGCCATTGCCGGTTTGTTGCTGGACCAGAAAATCGACCCGGCCGCATTGCCTTGGGTGCCCAGCAACGGCGCAGCGCCTGGCTTGCAAGACATGGTGGCCGGTGGTGTCGAAGTGGCTCCGGTGTCCCTGCCCGAAGCGCGTTCGCTGATCGATGCGGGCAAGGTCAAGAGCTTGGCCATCATGGACGCCAAGCCTTCCACCCTCTACCCCAATGTGCCGACCCTCAAATCGGCCACAGGCAGCAACTGGACCATGGCGGCCTGGCGTGGCGTGCTGGCCCCCAAAGGTTTGCCCGCGCCGATTCAAACCAGGCTGGCCGAAGCCGTGCGCAAGGCCGTGGCCAGCAAGGATTACAACGACTTCATGACCAGCCGTGGCCTGGGTGTGATTTATGGCGGGCCGGATGACATGGCCAAATTCATGGCCAAGTCCGATGCCGAAATGGGCGTGACCATGAAGGCCGTGGGCTTGGTCAAGTAAGCCAGCCCATGAAAATCAACGACGCTTTTTGGGGCGTCCTGCTCATGGCCTTGGGCGCTGCGGTGCTCTTGGCTGTGCGCAGTTACCCCAACATTCCAGGCCAGCCGGTTGGGCCCGCTTTGTTTCCAGGCCTGATTGCCATCGGCCTGTGTGCGGGCGGCGCTTTGCTGGTCTGGCAAGGCTGGCGTGCTCGCTCGGAGGGGCCTTGGCTTGAGTGGGAAGACTGGGTGCGTTCGCCACGGCACACCAAGGCGCTGGTCGCCTTGCTGGGCTCGGTGGTCTTTTACATCTTGCTATCTGATGAGCTGGGATTTTTCATCACCGCATTTTTGATGCTGGTGACCTTGTTCAGATCATTGCAAGTGGCTTGGGGCCGATCGGTCTTTTGGGCGGTGGTGGCCACTGTGGTGGTGCACTTTGCCTTTTACAAACTCCTGCGTGTGCCTTTGCCCTGGGGCATCTTGACGCCCATCGCCTGGTAAGGGCATTGACCCACTCTTTTTCACCCAAATGACGATGACAGTCTGAGGAGTCGAGTTCCATGTGGACAGCCGTTGGTCAAGCTTTTTCGATGGTGTTCGAGCCCTACACCTTGATGGTGATGGTGCTTGCCGCCTTTTATGGCCTTTTCGTTGGGGCGGTGCCGGGACTGACGGCCACCATGGCCACTGC
>CAJBLW010000275.1 GCA_903953985.1 uncultured Burkholderiales bacterium | reverse complement strand
TCCATTCGCTTTGTGCTCGAAAAAGCACTGCTGCGCGAAGGCCTGCCCACCCGCAGCTTCACCAACCCGCGCGAGGTGATGAAGGCGCTGGAGGCTGAGGGAGAGAGTGACGGCCCGCAGGTGCTGGTCAGCGACATCCGCATGCCCGGCGGTTCGGGTCTGGATTTGCTCGCCGCCATCAAGCAACGCATGCCTGGTTTGCCGGTCATCATCATGACGGCGTTTTCTGACCTGGACAGCGCGGTCTCTGCCTTTCAAAGCGGGGCTTTCGAGTACCTGCCCAAGCCCTTTGATTTGCCCAAAGCGGTGGAGCTGATCCGCCGCGCGGTGGGTGAGAGTCAGCGCGAAGATGTGGTCGAAGAAAAAATGGCCGATGCGCCGGAAATGCTGGGCCAAGCCCCGGCGATGCAAGATGTGTTTCGCGGCATCGGGCGTTTGGCGCAAAGCCATGTGACGGTGTTGATCACGGGCGAATCGGGTTCAGGCAAGGAATTGGTCGCGCACGCGCTGCATAAACACTCGCCTCGCGCCAATCAACCCTTTGTGGCCATCAACACAGCGGCCATCCCCAAAGACCTGCTCGAGAGCGAACTCTTTGGTCATGAGCGCGGTGCCTTCACGGGTGCACAAGCGTCGCGCCGCGGACGCTTTGAGCAGGCCGATGGCGGAACGCTGTTTCTGGATGAGATCGGCGACATGCCTTTTGATTTGCAAACCCGTTTGCTGCGCGTTTTGTCCGACGGCAACTTCTACCGCGTGGGCGGACACAGCGCTGTCAAGGCCAATGTGCGCGTGATCGCAGCCACCCACCAGGACCTTGAGCAGCGCGTCAAGGAAGGCGTGTTCCGCGAAGACTTGTACCACCGCCTGAACGTGATTCGCCTGCGGCTTCCTGCACTGCGCGAGCGGCGTGAAGATGTGCCCGTGCTGGCGCGTTATTTCCTTCAGCGCAGTGCCCAACAACTGGGTGTGGAGCCCAAACGCATGGCCGACCCTGCGCTCGAGCGCCTGGGCCAGTTCCAGTTCCCGGGCAATGTGCGACAGCTTGAAAACATCTGCCACTGGCTCACGGTGATGGCGCCGACGCAGGTGATTGAAGTCAAGGACCTGCCGCCCGAAGTGCTGGCCCCATCAGGATCTGCATCGGCCGCGCCTGTCGCGTTCACGGCCTTGTCTTCTGGCGTGGGGGGTGGCTTGGCCGAGACCGCGCTGGGGCAGTCCGAGCCAGTCCAGCTTGACATCCATAACCGCCCGCTGGACGCGAACAACTTGGCAACGCACTTTGACGCCACAACGATCAACCCTGTGGCCATGGGTTGGGAGCCCGGCCTGGAGCAAGAAGCCTTGGCCTTGCTCAAAGCAGGCCGCACCGATGTGTGGGACGCGCTCACCCGACGTTTTGAAACCAGCCTGATACAGGCGGCGCTCGCCACCACACGGGGCCGTCGGATTGAGGCGGCGCAAAAACTGGGCATTGGGCGCAACACCATCACCCGCAAGATCCAGGAGTTGGGCCTGGATGTGGCCTGACGCCCCCTGGCCGCCAGGTTAAGCAAAGGGGTCTTGCAGCACCACATCGCTCAGGGGGCGCGCTACGCAGGGCAGCACGCAGCCCTCGGCTTTTTCTTCGGCCGTGAGCCCGGGCCACGCCATCTCGTAATGCACTTGGCCCGAGACCAGTTGGCCGATGCAGGTGCGGCAAGTGCCCGATCGGCAGGAGCTGGGCCACTGTAAGCCGCCTTGCTCCAGCGAGTCGAGCAAACTCAGCGTTTTCCAGGCATCAAAGCTGCCGCCGTCCGGCGCGATGCGGGCATTGAAAAAAGGGATTTCATTCGACATGGTTGGCGAGTGTAGTGGCTCTGGCCATGATGGCATGCGCTTATTGCAACGGTTTGCCCTGTGTGACTGCTTTGGGCGTTGGGGTGTGCCAAGATGGTTGTCCATAGAACTTTTCGCCAACCGTGAATCATCCACCTGACCAGTACCCATTGTCCAGCCAAGCTTGGCTTCAGCCCGGCATCCTATTTGCTGTGTTGGCCATGGCCAGCCTGAGTTTCAGCGACGCCACCAGCAAATGGGTCATGCTCAGTGTCACCCCCGTGATGGTGCTGTGGTTTCGCTACGCGGTGCAGGCTGTGGGCACTACGCTGGTGTTGGCCCCGGTGCGGGGGTGGGCCATGTGGCGCACCCACAGCCTGCGTTGGCAGTTGCTGAGGGGCCTGCTCATGGTGTCTTGCAGCCTGCTGGCTTTTTACTGCTTGCAGCGCATGCCGGTGGCCGAGTTCACGGCCACAATCATGCTCACGCCCCTGGTGCTCACGGCTTTGGCCCGCTTTGTTATGAAGGAGGCCGTCTCGCCGCTGCGCTGGCTCATGGTGGTGGGCGGGCTGATCGGTGCCTTGCTGGTGATCCGCCCTGGCGGGCAGGTCGACAGTTCGGTTGGCTGGATGGCCCTGACGGTGGTGTTGACCTACGCCGTGTTTCAGGCCGTAACCAGCCACATGACCCGGACCGAAGACCCGGCCGTGATGCAGCTTTACACCGGTTGGGTGGGCTGGGCGGTGAGCACGCTGCTGGTGTTCAACGCTTGGCTCACCCCGCAAACTCTACAGGAATGGACGCTACTGCTCTTTGTAGGCCTGGCCGCCACGCTGGGCCAATACCTGCTGATCGTGGCCTTTTCCAAAGCCCCTGCTTCGGTGGTTTCGCCTTTTCTCTACACCGGGGTGGGCTTTTCTACCCTGATGGGTTGGTGGCTGTTTGACCATATCCCCGATGCACTGGCCTTCACGGGCATGGGGTTGGTGGTGTTGTGCGGCGTGGTTTCTGGCCGCATTCAGGGGGCAGGCAAAACCTGATGGCTCAGAGCTGGGAAGAGATGTAGGGGGATAGGGCCGACCATTGCACCGGGGCCTTGAATGCCAGAGCTTGTTCGGTGAAGGGGTGCACAAAGGCGATCTCTTGTGCGTGCAGCAGCAAGCGGGTGCTGAGGGCCTTGATGTCCGGCGGTGCATAGAGCGAGTCGCCCAGCATCGGGTGGCCAATGCTTTGCAGATGGACGCGCAATTGGTGGGTGCGGCCCGTGACGGGCTCGAGTTCAATCAGGCTTGCGCTCTCGCTGGTTTGCAGGGCTCGCCAGCGGCTGCGGCTGGCTTTGCCATCGGGGTGGATGATGTGCAGCGGGCGACGTTCCCAGTCGAGCAAGATTGGGCCGTCGATGGTGCGCCAGCCGTCTTCGTCTGTCTCCACGGCAGATTGGGTTTGCTCTGGCTGACCCGCCACCACCGCCATGTAGCGTTTTTTGACCTGGCGGGTTTCAAACAACTTGCTCAGGCGGCGTTGGGCTTCAATGCCCCGGGCCATGAGCAACAGGCCTGAGGTGTCCTGGTCTAAGCGGTGCACGATCAGGGCTTCAGGGTAGTGGTCTTGTACCCGTTTGGTCAAGCAGTCTTGCTTGTCCGGGCCGCGACCGGGCACCGACAACAAGCCGCTGGGTTTTTCCAGCACCAGCAGGTGTTCGTCTTCGTGGATCGGGGTCATGCAGGCAGCGCTGCGCGAGCGATGTGCTCGTCGGAAAAGATCACTTGTCTTTGACTTTGCCGCGTGGCGCCACAAAGGTGGCGGGTGCCATGGGACGGTCAGAGGTGAACGTCTTGGGCGGGGCCGTGTCTTTCTTTGGCTTCTTGGCCATTTTGTTGCTGCGTTGTTCGCCTTTGGCCATGGTATTTCCTTGGGTAGACATCCCGGCTTGGGAAGCCCTTGATGTTAAAGCACAAAGCCGCAAAATTTGCGGCTTTGTGGGGGGGGGCAAGCCTGCCCGTTTTCAGCGGGCACGGCCATCATTTGACTTCGGTCACGAATTGTGCGGCGGGGCGGCGCACTTTTTTCAGGTTGGCCAACCAATCGCCTTCGGCCGCGCGGTAACCCAGGGGTACGAGGACCACACTGCGCAAGCCACGGGCGCTCAAGCCCAAGATTTCATCGACAGCTTTGGGGTCAAAGCCTTCCATGGGTGTGGCATCCACTTCTTCAAAAGCCGCAGCGATCAGGGCCGCGCCCAAGCCGATGTAAGCCTGGCGAGCGGCGTGCTCGTAGTTCACCTCGGGCGTTCGGGCCGGATAGTTCTTGAGCAACATCTGACGGTAGTTTTCCCAGCCTTCGTTGGTGCCGCCGCGCTCGGCGTTGGTCAGGTCAAACATCATGTTGATGCGTTCGGCCGTGTAGTTGTCCCAAGCGGCAAACACCAAGAGGTGCGAGCCGTCGGTGATCTGGGCCTGGCCCCAAGCCTTGGGCTTGATTTGCTCGCGCACAGCGGGGTTGGTCACGACGATGATTTCGAACGGTTGCAGACCGCTGGAGGTAGGGGCCAAACGGGCGGCTTCGACGATGCGATCCACTTTGTCTTGCGGCACGGACTGAGTCGGGTCCATTTTTTTGCAGGCGTAGCGCCATTCGAGTTTCTTCAGCAAGTCAGACATGTAAATTCCATAGGATTGAAAGATGCGCGATTGTGCAGGAAGCCGCAAAGCAAATGCTTTGCGTCGGCGTAAGCCACTGACCTTTGCTCAGATTTGCTGCCATGTGCCCGTGGGCAGACCGTCGAGCGTGTAGGGGCCTATGGCCGTGCGGATCAGTCGCAGCGTGGGCAAGCCCACGGCGGCAGTCATGCGCCGCACTTGTCTGTTGCGGCCTTCGCGGATCACCAACTCCAGCCACGCGGTGGGAATGCTCTGCCGCTCACGAATGGGCGGGTTGCGCGGCCACAGGTCAGCGGGGGGCTCCACCGCGCGGGCGCGGGCGGGCAAGGTGGGGCCGTCGTTGAGCGTCACGCCCCGGGCCAAGGCGGTCAGTGCTTTGTCGGCCACCAAGCCTTCGACCTGCACCAAATAGGTTTTTTCCATCTTGAAGCGCGGGTCGGCAATGCGGGCCTGCAGCTGTCCATCGTCGGTGAGCAGCAACAAGCCTTCGCTGTCGGCGTCCAGCCTACCGGCCACATACACGCCGGGCAGGTCGATGTGGTCGATCAGCCCGGTCCAGCGCCCCTCGGGGGTGAACTGGCTGAGCACGCCATAGGGCTTGTTGAAGCGGATCAGCATGGGCAGGCAAGTTTTGTCATCGAGTTATGAGCGTATCAGGTCGGTTAGCATCGACCGCATGAGCACCCAATACGAATGCCTGAAAAGCGCCGACCTGTACGCCGAGGCCTTTGGCATCGTCCCGCCCGATGCCCTGCTGGGCAAAGAAGTCTGGCCGCGCCAGCCGGGTTTTTTCATCCGCAAGGCGGTGGTAGTGGCTGAACAAGCCCAAGTGCCCCTCTCTGAATCCCATGCTGAGGATCCAGCTGAAGCCGCCCCCCCACCAGCCCCCGCCAGCCCGCTGGTGATGGAGCTGGCCCAAGGCCAATTCGGTCTGGTGCCCACCTGGGTCAAGTCGGCGTCTGACGCCAAGCTGCGGTCCACCAAGTTGGCCGTGACCCGCTATGAAACCATGAGCACCGCTACGCCTACGCGCGAGACCTGGCTGAATGCGCAGCGCTGCATCATCCCTATGCAAGCGTTTTTAGAAGATGACTGGCGCAGCGGCAAGGGGGTGCCCACACGCATTGCGCGGGTCGATGGCAAGCCCATGGGGGTGGCGGGCTTGTGGGAGCGATGGAACCAAGGGGACGAAGAAATTGTCAGCTACACCTTGTTGACGGTGAACGCCAATAGCCACGCCCTGATGAACCGCTATGGCCAAAACGGCAACGAAAAACGCATGCCCGCCATCCTGAACGAAGGTGCCTATGGCGCGTGGCTCAGCGCCCCGATCGACAAGGCCCGCGAGTTCATGCGGGCCTATCCCGCCAATTTGCTGCTGGCCAACCCGGTGCAGAAAAAGTAGTGCAGCTTGTCAGACCCAACGCCCGCGATGGCGTGCTATTTGCGCCCGCACCTGCGCTGGGGCTGTGCCGCCCAGCGTGTTGCGGGCGTTCAGCGAGCCTTGCAAGCTGAGGGGCCCAAACACATCGGCTTCGATGCGGCTGTCGAACTTTTGCAGGGTCTCAAGTGGCAACTCTGACAGGTCCACGCCCAGGCCTTGGGCGGTTTTGACCGCGTGCGCCACCACTTCGTGTGCATCGCGAAACGGCAGGCCTTTTTTGACCAGGTAGTCGGCCAAGTCGGTGGCGGTGGCGTAGCCTTTTTTGACTGCGGCTTCCATGGCGGCTGCGTTAACGGTGATGCCGCCTTCTTTTTGGCCGGTGGCCAAGTTGATTTGGCCACCCACCATTTCACTGAAGATGCGTAGCGTGTCTTTGAGTGTGTCCACCGTGTCAAACAGGGGCTCTTTGTCTTCCTGGTTATCTTTGTTGTACGCCAGGGGTTGGCCCTTCATCAGGGTGATCAGGCCCATCAAATGACCGACTACGCGTCCGGTTTTGCCGCGTGCCAGTTCGGGCACGTCTGGGTTTTTCTTCTGCGGCATGATGGAGCTGCCGGTGGTAAAACGGTCGGCAATTTTGATGAAGCCAAAATTCTGGCTCATCCACAAAATAAGCTCTTCGCTC
>CAJBLW010000274.1 GCA_903953985.1 uncultured Burkholderiales bacterium | reverse complement strand
ATCTAATATTCCCATTGGAGAGGTTTACTCCAGTAGTTTTTGTCGGTGTGAAGAAACAGCCAAATTGGCTTTTGACAAATTGACGTCGACCGATTGGTTGGTAGTTCGTCCCGGTGTTTTCAAGTCAGACTTAGACAGGGCTTTGAGATCGATCCCGACCCAGGGGTTTTTCAATAAAGTTCCATCGGGCAAAAACAATGTTTACGTTGGGCACGGTGTCACGTTTACCCAAGGTGTCTTGAGCAATGATTTCGGAATTTCTGAGGCAAGAATTTTTTTGGAAGAAGGTGAGGCTGCAGTCATCGAGCCTGGTGACAAGCCCAGGGTCTTGGGGAAAATTAAATTTTATTGATGGGTGGTTTCGCCGGGTCGAAACGAATGCGCTGATGTTTTCAGATGACCGTGCATGCTTGTTCGAAGGACAAGCGTGGATTGCGCTTGAACTCTTTGCTGCGATCGGCATAACCCAGATTGATCAGGAAATTTGCACTGCAGCGACCGTCCGGAAAGAATTCAGCATTGACCTTGACCAAGTCAACACCACTCATTGGGCCACAGTCAAGACCGATGGCACGTGCTGCAAGAAGGAAATAACCGCCGCCCAAGGTTCCGTTACGGATTGCAGTGTTTGTGGCCAGGGTGGTGTTACTTTCAAAATTTTCCTTTGCACCAGCAACATGCCAGATCTGCGGCATGTGCTCATAAAAACGCGTATCGGTGGCGACGATGACCGTTACAGGTGCAGACCGGGTCTTTTCCTGGTTCCCCGGCGAGAGGGTCGGCATGAGTCTTGCTTTGGCTTGTTCGGTGGTCAGGAACACGTAGCGTGTGGGCTGGGTGTTCATTGATGTGGGTGCCATCTTGGACAGGTTATAGACCTCTTGTAACAAGTCCAGCGGCACTGGTTTATCGAGGAATCCGTTGGCCGTTCGGGCCTCGAGAAACAACTGGTCAAGGGATTGCTGTGCGATTTTCATGGTTAAACAATCTGAAAAAAATTTATCAAATCCAGCTTTTAGATCTTGCCGGGAAGTTATGAAATGGTGATGAGGTACTTTCAGTCAGCTTTGATGCCGATGTCTCGCACGAGCTTGGTCCAGCGTTCAACGTCTCTCTGGACCAATGCTTTGGTCTGCGCGGCATTCAGGTTCAAAGGCTTGCCGCCACGGCTGCGAAACAGGTCTTGCAAATCAGGCTGTGAGATCACCTTGGTCAGCTCGTTGCGCAAGCGATCTTGAATGGGTGCAGGTGTTTTGCTGGGGACGAAATAACCAAACCAGGACTCAAGGTCCAGTTGTGCTACCCCGCTTTCAAGGATGGTTTGAACATTGGGATGCATCGGATTACGCTCGGCACCTGACAAGGCCAGTGCCTTAACTTTGCCACTGTCTACCTGGGGGCGTGCAGTGGATGAGAGATCGAAAAATAGGTCAATACGTCCACCCAAAAGGTCTTGGTAAGCGGCCTGTGCACCTTTGTAGGGGACGTGCGTGATGTCGGCGCCACTTAGGTGCCACAGAGCTGCAGCCAATACGTGCTGCCCTGAGCCATTGCCGGCCGAAGCGTAATTGAGTTTGCTCGGATTGGCTTTGGCGTAAGCAACCACCTCCTTGAGCGAGTTAAAGGGCAAATCGTTACGCGCCATCAGGGTGTAGCTGTAGCTGACTGCGATGCCGACAGGCTCAAAATCCCGCAGGCTGTCGTAAGAAAGCTTGTCATAAAGCCCCATGTTAAGAGCTATGTTGGAAACCGAGCCCGTTAGGAGTGTGTAGCCGTCAGGATCGGCCTTGGCCGCCGCATCCGTTCCCACCAGCGTGCCCGAGCCGGGGCGGTTTTCCACGACCACGCTCTGGCCGATTTGCTTTGCTAGACGTTCGGCCAGGGCACGAGCCACAAAGTCAAATCCTCCGCCTGGGGGCTGAGGCACAATCACTTTCAAAGACCGGTTGGGATAAGCGCTTTGCGCCCAGCTCATGGGTGCCAGGCTGGTCATTGCCAGTGCAGGGACAGTCATGGCAAGTTGTCTGCGATTCAGGTTTATCTTATTCATCGTTGTCTCCTTTTTGGAAAATGAATCGGTGCTTAGCGTTGAAGCGGGCCACCTGAAAGCCAGAGCGCACCACGCTTGTAAAGCTCCTCGACAACTTCCCCTTTGAGCATGGGCATATCCATCTTGACGTTGTACCCGATACGAGTCTGGATATAGGCGAGGTGGCGATAACCTTCAGGAAAGGTTGCCAATATTTTCTGATCAAGATTGAGCACTGCAGTCGGGTCAACAGGGTCGATGCGGTCCTTCTCATAAATGGGCTGACGGTGAATGAGCTTCCATTGCCCGTCATGGCGCGTAACGAAGTCATAGAAGCGCCCGGTGCAGACCACATCGCAGAGGACGGGACCATTTTGGCCTTCGACCATACCGCGCTGTGAAATGGTCATTTTAGTTTGGGCGATGGCACGGTCACCGGCGACCTCGATTGCGGAACCCCCAAGAAAATGCAAAATGCTGACACCTTTGGCCCACCCTTCCTGGGTAACGCGAATAAAGTCAGCATAGGCCCCCTGAAACCAAGTGGCCATCATCACGCCATCAGGATGCCAGACCGTGGCAAAACGATCCCAATCGCCAGCATCTCGCCATACAGCCCAACGCTCAACCATCCTGCGAATTTGCAACTCGTCGTTTAATGTCTCGTTCATAATTTTTCCATTCTCGTAAATTTTAAGGTTGCTGCCTACGACCGCGATTTGACCAGATTGTGGGGGAATGCCATGAGGCATACTCGAGTCATGCAAAATGACGAAGGCCAAACATCGCAACCCATCCATAACATTGTGTACTGCAGCCAAACTGCTCAGCACATGGACAAGGAGGCGCT
>CAJBLW010000273.1 GCA_903953985.1 uncultured Burkholderiales bacterium | reverse complement strand
CCATTTCACGTGCATCTGCGATGCTGAGCACGGACCAGCGCCGAGGAGTCGTGTGATGGCCAAGTCCTATGAATTTGTCACTCTGGACGTGTTCACCGACCGCCGTTTTGGCGGCAACCCGCTGGCCGTCATCGCCGACGCCCGCGGCCTGGACACTGCGACGATGCAGGCCCTGGCCGGCGAGTTCAACCTGAGCGAGACGACCTTCGTGCTGCCGCCCGATGACCCGCGCCATACCGCCAAGGTCCGCATCTTCACGCCATCGGCCGAAATCGGCTTTGCCGGCCATCCCAACATCGGCACCGCCTGGATGCTGGCAGCGCAAGGGCGCGACACCCATGGTCGCCTGACCTTCGAGGGCGGCAGCGGCTTGGTGGAGATCGACGTGGAGCGCGACCGTGGGGAACTGCGCATGTGCCGTCTGATGACCCCTAAGGCGCTGAGCTTGAGTGCCGCTCCCGACGCGGCCGACCTGGCGCCGTGCGCAGGACTGGACGCCGTTGACATCCGACAAACCGACGTGGCCTCGGTCGGTCTGGACTGTGTGTGCGCCGAGGTCGCCGTGGAGGTGTTGGCACGCGCCGCGCCCGATGCCTCGGCATTCCGGGCGGTGGCAGATCGCTGGCTGGGGCCACAGGGTCGATTCATGCTGTGTCTGTACGCCCGCGACGGCAACCAGCTGCGGTCGCGCGTTTTCGGCCCGCTGTATGGCGTGACCGAAGATCCCGCTTGTGGCAGCGCCACGGCCGCGTTGGCAGGCCTGCTGCTGGAGCGAGATGGCGCGTCGAACAACCAGCTCGTTATGCAAATGGGTGAGGAGATCGGCCGCCCGAGCGTGTTGCATACCGGCGCCCAACGCGGCGACGACGGCGTGCGTGTGTGGCTGGCTGGCCAGTGCGTGGAGATGACGCGGGGCACCGTCTTCCTGTAGCAGTGCCCCCAGCAGTCTTTGACGCCGAGAAACTCAGCGCTTACGGGTCTTGGATCTAGGAGGCGACTTGGCCGGGGCGGACGCAACCGAATCCTCAGAAGCAGGTGCCCGCACAATCTGCGGCTCATCCATCGATGGCGGATAACCCGCTGCCGCCAGCGATGGCCCGTCCGAGCAGACGGTCAGCACGCGGCAGGGGCCATCGCCGACACGCAGGTAGGCATGGCCCATGCTGCTATCGAAGTACACCGAGTCGCCGGCCTGCAGCAGCACCGGGGCATAGAGCTCGGTGTGGAACATCACTGCACCTTCCAGCACCACCGAGAACTCCTCGCCACTGTGGCGCAGGAGTTCACCGAACTCCGCCAGCGTGCGCGCCTTGGGTTGGCCGAAGATGGGCACCATCTGCTTGTTCAGCAGCTCGGTAGCCGAGTACACATGTCCGTAATTGGGTGTATCGATGACACTGCCCTCACCGCTGCGGGACAAGCTGCGACGCCCTGAGAAGGCGAGCGCCCGCGCAGGCACTGGTTCGCTGGGTGCTGTGCCCGCGGCGAAGAGCTGCCCGATGTCGATTCCCAGGCCTTTGCTGATGCGCGACAGCTTGTCATAGGTGAGCGACATCTTGTCGTTTTCTACCTTTGAGAGGGTGGAAACCGACAAGCCCGTGCGTTCGCT
>CAJBLW010000272.1 GCA_903953985.1 uncultured Burkholderiales bacterium | reverse complement strand
GTCAGCATGGGCGCGATCGTGCGAGGCGAGGGCAAAAAATCCGAAGTGCTGATGCCGCACCACGACACCCTGATCGAGACCGATGACCACATCATCCTGTTCATCCCCAACAAGCGCGATGTCCGTGCGGTGGAAAAACTCTTTCAGGTCGGCGCGACCTTCTTTGGTTGATGTTCGCGTTCTTCGCTCCCGTGTTGTCCTTGATGGCGCGCATCCTGATCGCGTTTTCGGTCACGTTTTTGGTGCCCGGCATCTGGGCCTGGTTTGAAGACCACCGAGACTTACAGTGGATCTGGCTGGCTGGTTTTGGTTTGACGGTTGTCAGTGGCTTGGTGTTGGCGGCAATCACGCAACGTCATCGGCGCGAGTTAAAGACCAAAGACGGCTTCTTGCTGGTTAACATGGTGTGGCTGGTGCTGCCCGCTTACTCGGCATTGCCGCTCTTGTTTTTGGTGCCCGACATTTCTTGGTTCCAGGCCTATTTTGAAGCCATGAGCGCGCTCACGGCCACCGGGGCCACGGCCTTGTCGGGGCTCGAGCACTTGCCTGTATCGGTGAACATCTGGCGATGCTTTTTGCAGCTGATCGGAGGCCTGGGCATCATGCTGCTGGTGGTGGCGGTTTTGCCCATGTTGGGCTTGGGCGGTATGCAGCTTTATAAAACCGAAACGCCGGGCCCCATGAAAGACACCAAGTTCACCCCGCGCATTGCAGAGACCGCACGCGGATTGTGGGGCGTGTACTTTTTGTTTTCAGGCGCGTGCCTGCTGGCTTACCGCTGGGCCGGCATGAGCTGGGCCGATGCCTTCATGCACATGTGCACCACCATGGGTTTGGGTGGCTTTTCGTCGTACGACGCCAGCTTTGGGCACTTCAACTCACCCATGATTGAGTGGGTCGCCATCGTGTTCATGACCCTGGCGGGCATCAGCTTTGTACGCTACTTTGTTGTTCTGCGCAGCCTCTCCATCCTGCCCATCAGCAACGATCGCGAGATCCGCACTTATCTGGCTGTCTTGTTGGCCTCCACTTTGTTGGTGATGGCCTTGCTCTTGGCCCATGGTGTTTATGAGGACGGGCTGGAGGCCTTGCGCATCAGTGCTTTTCATGTGGTGTCTTTGGCCACCACCACCGGTTATGCCGCCACCGATTACGCGCAGTGGCCGGTGTTTGCCCCCATCTTGTTGATGTTTCTGGGCTGCTTTGCTTCGTGCGCAGGCTCCACGGGCGGTGGCATCAAGATGGTGCGCATGGTTTTGCTGGTCAAGCAAGCGCGTCGTGAGTTGGTGCGCATCATCCACCCCCGTGTCATCAACCCGGTCACGCTGGGCGGCGCCGTGATCCCCATGTCGGTCATGACGGCGGTGCTGGGTTTCATGCTCATTTATGGCGGTGCCACCATGGGCCTGAGCATGTTGCTCTTGCTCAGTGGCATGGACATCGTGACTGCGTTTTCGGCTGTGATCGCCACCGTCAACAACATCGGCCCCGGCTTGGGCCAAGTCGGCCCCTCGGGCAATTACGGCGGCCTGAACCCCTTCCAGCTCGGTGTTTTGAGCTTTGCCATGCTGCTGGGCCGCCTCGAATTGCTGTCGGTGCTGGTCTTGTTCAGCTCACACTTTTGGCGAAAATAAACCCGCCCTCAAGCGACGCTTTCCAATACACACAAGGAGACAAGCATGCCCATCACCAAAGGATTTCAAGCGCTCGTGGAAGAAGCCATGGCCCAGGTCACGACGCACAGCGTGGAAGCGGTGCGCGCCCGCATGAGCGAACCGAACGTGCAGATCGTGGATATCCGCGACCCGCGTGAACTGGAGCGCGAAGGCACCGTGCCCGGCGCTTTGCTGGCTCCTCGCGGCATGCTGGAGTTTTGGGTGGACCCGGCATCGCCCTACTTCAAGCCCGTGTTTGCCGACGAGGGCAAGCAGTTCATCTTGTTTTGCGGCGCAGGCTGGCGCAGCGCCCTGGCCGCCAAAACCCTGCAAGACATGGGCATGACCAATGTGGCCCACATCGACGGTGGATTTACCGCCTGGAAAAAAGCCCATGCCCCCATGGTCACCATGGAGCAACACAAAGCCGAAAGCGCAGCGCGCAAAAGCCACTGATGACGAAGCCCTGCCCCTGCGGCCGCACCACGGCCAAAGGCCAGCCGATGGCTCTGGCCGCATGCTGCGGCCCTTATCATTCAAGCGTAGCCGCCCCCGATGCTGAAACCCTGATGCGCTCACGCTACAGCGCCTTTGTGCTGGGCCAAGTGCCCTATTTGCTGGCCACTTGGCACAGCAGCCAAAGGCCTGCCGAGCTGACACTTGAATCCGGAGCCAAGTGGTTGGGGGTAGAGATCAAGCAACATCGCACCACAGGCGAAAACAGCGCCGAGGTCGAATTTGTCGCCCGTTTTCGCTTGGGCGGCAAAGCCGTGCGCCAGCACGAACGCAGCCGTTTTGTGCGCGAAGACGGGCGTTGGTTTTATGTGGAGGGAGATGTGCTGTGAAGACGGTGCATGACCGCACTCCAAGTTCACCCCGTATGATCATTCCCATGAACTTTGAAGCCATTTTGTTTGACTGCGACGGCGTGCTGGTGGACAGCGAAGCCATCACCTGTGGCGTGCTGCGTGACATGTTTGAAGAGCAGGGCTGGCGGATGACGCTGGCCGAGTGCATGCAGCGCTTTGTGGGCTACACCGTCAAAAGCCAACGCACCACCATCGAGGCTCACACTGGCCAGCCGCTCACCGACGCCTGGTTGGAGCAGTTTTTTGCTCGCCGCAACGAAAGCCTCACCCAAAGCATTACCGCCATCGAGGGCGTGCACGAAGCGGTGGCGCACCTGCATGACCACTGCCAGGGCCGCATGGCGGTGGCTTCGGGTGCTGACCGTTTCAAGGTCGAGATGATGCTCAAGCAAGTGGGCCTGATCGACTTTTTTGCTGGCCGCATCTTCAGCGGCCACGAAATGCCGCGCAGCAAGCCGTACCCCGATGTGTACCTGGCCGCTGCCGCGCATTTGCAGATTGATCCGGCGCGCTGCCTGGTGGTGGAGGACACCACGGTTGGCATCACGGCGGGTGTGGCTGCCGGGGCTACTGTGTGGGCTTATGCCGCGCCACCGGCTGAGCACGCGCCTCTGGTGAAGGCCGGTGCCAAGCGGGTATTTACCGGCATGCACGAGTTGCGTTTGGCTTGAGTCCAACTCGTGCCGTTGCCTCTCAAGGGGCCTTGGCCAGCCTGAATTCTTCTGGGGTCCGCCCCGTCCACCCCTTGAAGGCCCGCATGAAACTCTTTTCGTTCTGAAACCCCACTTCGGCCGCGATCTGTTTGATCGGGCGCTGCGTGCGCAGCAGCAGGTCGGTGGCCAGATCGCGGCGTACGGCGTCCTTGAGTTGCTGCAAGCTCGCCCCTTCTTCCTTGAGTTGTCGGTGCAGCGTGCGGGCCGACAGGTTGAGCCATGCCGCCAGGTCGTCGGCGTTGCGGCTGTGCTCGGGGTGCTCGGCCAGGGTCTGGCGCACTTTCTCCACCAGCAAACGGTCGCGCCGGTAAGGCCGCACCGTGAGCAGCAGGGCGCGCTGCAGCATGCGTTGCAGGGCGGCTTCGTCGCGGCGCACCGGCAGGCTCAGGTAGCCCGCGTCGAACTGCAGGCTGTGCTGGGGCGCGTTGAACTGCGTGGGGCCGTCAAACAGCACGCGGTAACTGTCGGCATGGGCTGGTGGGGCAAAGCGCAAGGTGGTCTCCAGCAGCGGAATGCGTGAGTCGGTCAGCCAGCAGGCCACGCCCAAAGCATTGCGCAGCACCGAGACCACGGCAAATTCCTGCAAAGCGCCCAGCCCGCGTTGCTCGGTCAATTGCAGGCTGGCCACGCCCTGCGACGGGCTGACTTGCAGATGGATGTCGTCGGTCAGCAGACCGTGGTGGCGGCACCAGCGGGCCAGCGCCACGCCCAGGGTGGGGGCGGTCAGGGAGGCACGCACCAGCATGCCGTAACTGCCCCAGGGCAGGCGGCGGCTGAACCAGCCCAGGGCCTCGTCGTCCAGCTCGCGCATGGCACTGGCCGAGAGCCATTCCATTTGCAAAGCGGTAATGCGCGCATCGGGTTGATGCAGCAAGTCTGGCGCAATTTGTGCCGCCTGCAGGGCGGGCAAGGGGTCAAGGCCACGCAAGGTGAAAGCGCTGGCAATGGCGCGCACAAAAGCCATGGGCGTTTCGGCTCGCACGGAGAGGCCGGGGTGGTTCGCCAATGAATGGCCGGGGCTGGGGAGGGTGCTGGCGGCGTCTTTCATGGTGGCGCAAATTGTGGCACGATTTGCAACCCATTTGACACCCCCAAACGGCGCTGCAGCCTTTAAGCTGGCAGGCATTGCACGTTCGATGCGCCCGGGGCCAAGCCCTGCGGCCCCAGTCCCTAGGAAGCACCATGACCGTTTTGCACTCCCAACTGAACCCGCGTTCCGCCGATTTCCAGCACAACGCCGCTGCCATGCGGACCTTGGTCGATGACCTGCGTGCCCACTTGGAGCGTGTGGCCCAAGGCGGTGGCGAGGCCCCCCGCGCCAAGCACACCGCCCGGGGCAAGCTGCTGCCGCGCGACCGCGTGCAGATGCTGCTTGACCCCGGCACGCCTTTTCTGGAAGTCGCGCCACTGGCGGCGCTCAACATGTACAACAACGACGCACCCAGCTCGGGTGTGATCGTGGGCATTGGCCGCGTGAGCGGGGTGGACTGCATGATCGTGTGCAACGACGCCACGGTGAAGGGCGGCACCTATTACCCCCTCACGGTGAAAAAGCATTTGCGCGCGCAAGAGATCGCACAGCAAAACCACCTGCCTTGTATCTATCTGGTGGACTCGGGCGGTGCCAACCTGCCCAACCAGGACGAGGTCTTTCCGGACCGCGACCACTTCGGCCGCATCTTTTTTAACCAGGCCAACATGAGCGCGCTGGGCATCGCGCAAATCGCGGTGGTCATGGGCAGTTGCACGGCGGGTGGCGCGTATGTGCCCGCCATGAGCGACGAGACCATCATCGTCAAGAACCAGGGCACCATCTTTTTGGGTGGCCCGCCGCTGGTCAAAGCCGCTACCGGTGAGGTGGTGAGCGCCGAAGATTTGGGCGGTGGTGATGTGCACACGCGCTTGAGCGGCGTGGCTGACCACCTGGCGCAAAACGATGTGCACGCGCTGGCACTGGCGCGTCAGGCCGTGAAAAACCTGAACGCACAAAAGGCCCCCAACATCGCCACACACGCGCCCGTGCCCCCCAAGTTCGACGCGCAGGAGTTGTATGGCGTGATCCCGACTGACACGCGCAAGCCCTTTGACGTGCGCGAAATCATCGCCCGCATCGTCGACGGCTCGGAGTTCGACGAATTCAAATCGCGCTTTGGCACCACCTTGATCTGCGGCTTTGCCCGCATCGAGGGCATGCCCGTGGGCATCATCGCCAACAACGGCATTTTGTTCAGCGAGTCGGCGCTCAAAGGTGCGCACTTCATCGAGCTGTGCTGCCAGCGCAAGATCCCGCTGGTCTTCTTGCAGAACATCACTGGCTTCATGGTGGGCCGCAAATACGAAAACGAAGGCATCGCCCGCAACGGCGCCAAGCTGGTCACGGCCGTGGCCACCGCTGCGGTGCC
>CAJBLW010000271.1 GCA_903953985.1 uncultured Burkholderiales bacterium | reverse complement strand
CTCCCCTCGCTGCGCAGCCTGCCAGGGCGGTTGGTGGTGCAGGCCCAGGCGGCCGATGCGGTACACCAGGTCCAACCGACGGCCAGGCAGGCGCGGATGGCTTAAAAAGCGCTTGGAGCGGACTGGGACCCAGTCGTTCTCAGGTTCACCTAGCTGCAAGACACATGGGCCCCAGGCTTTTTTCGGCTTTACTGGAACACCTGCAAGAGCCCTACGAAGACCGCCCCATGATCGACAAGCTTCACAGCCTTGGAAAATTAGGCTATTTGCCCAAGCTGGACGACTGGCAATCGCTGCGTGTCATTCGCAATCGGTTTGCAGACGACCCCGAGGACGATGCCCTGAAGGCCGGCTATCTGAATGAAGCCATCTCGGCGGTCCCCCTCTTGCTCGGCTTGATGGCTGGCATTGCGCCAGTGATGGGTAGTCTGCAGGGCACCTGACTTTTCACGGCTCAAAATTGAGTGCTCCGACGTATTCGGGACCCAAGGGCCGTGTAGCACAAGAAGACGAGCCAGAAAGAAAAGCTTCAGTCCTGGCCCCGCCTCGAGGCCTTGATCTTCGACTGAATCGACTTGCCCTCCAGCCTCCTTTGCACCGAGCCATAGGTCGGCTTGGTGGCTTTGCGGGGTTTGGGGGGCTTGGCGTAGAGGTCCAGCGTTTCATAAAGCCGCGCCCACGCATCCACG
Organism: uncultured Burkholderiales bacterium; assembly: GCA_903953985.1. Classification (GTDB taxonomy): domain Bacteria; phylum Pseudomonadota; class Gammaproteobacteria; order Burkholderiales; family Burkholderiaceae_C; genus Limnohabitans_A. The sequence goes on along the minus strand of CAJBLW010000271.1, from coordinate 1,690 downwards.
CGGTTGGTTTCTTGCGTGCGGTGTTTTTGGGCTTTGAGGATGAACACGCCTTCGAGCGTGAGGCGGCTGTCGCCCGATTCGAGCCAGCGTTGCTTGACGTCGTCGGGCAAGGCGGAGTTCGCCACATCAAAACGCAACTGGATGGCGCTGGAGACCTTGTTGACGTTTTGCCCGCCCGGGCCTTGCGCCCGGATGGCGCTCAGCTCGACCTCGGCGTCGTCGATGTGCAGGGCGTGTTTCATCGGTTTGGGCTCTTTCATCATTCGCGAGCAGGGACTCGCGGTCTTTATTGCAGCGGCCCTTTGAGGTTTTCCGGCACGGGCAAGGCCATGACATCGATGCCTTCGTCGATCAGGGCCTCGGTTTCTTCGCGCGTGGCTTGGCCACGGATGTTGCGCTCTTCGCGCTCGCCGTAATGGATCTTGCGGGCTTCTTCGGCAAATTGCGAACCCACATCTTCGGTGTTGGCCATGACGTGGCGCACCACTTTCATCATGGCCGATTGCATCTGCTGCAAGGCGTCCGGCGGCAAATCGGGCAGCGCGGGTGCGGCGTTGGATACTGCGGTTGATGAAGCATCAGCAGCACGGGCTTGCGAGCCGCCCGCAGTGCCCCCAGCACCAGCAGGTTCAGCGCCCTGCCCCGGCTCCGAATTGGGGGCTGTGCCGTGGCCCAGGTTCAAGCGCGGCGCTGACAGCTTTTTGGTGATCTCGCTGTCGTTGCACACCGGGCAGGTCACCAGGCCCCGTTCGCGCTGTGTGTCGTAGTCGACTTGAGAGCCAAACCAGCCTTCAAAGCTGTGGCCCAAGCGGCATTGCAGGTCGAGGACTTTCATGCCATCGGTTCAGGTGACGGTTTGCCAATGCAAGGGCCACTGGCCCGATTGCACGTTTTGCAACCAGAGCAAGCCCGTCAAGGTCTTGGCATCGGTCAAGCGGCCTTGCTGGCAAGCGGCCATCAGCTCGGCGGGGCTGGCGGTGAACACATCCAAGAATTCATCGGTGTCCAGTCGGCGCTCTCCCAGGCTCAGTTCTTTGGCAAACCAGATCTCGATCACCTCGGTCGAATAGGAGATGACCGGGTGCAACACCCCGGCACGGGCCCACTGGCGGGCGGTGTACCCGGTTTCTTCTTGCAGCTCGCGTTGGGCGCACAGCCAGGGGTCCTCGCCGGGATCTAGCTTTCCGGCCGGGAATTCGGTCATGACCTGCCCCACGGGATAACGAAACTGACGCTCCATCACCAAGCGCAGACCGTCGGGCGTGTCGAGCATGGGGATGACCATGACGGCGCCGGGGTGCACCACATATTCGCGGGTAGACAGGTTCTGATTGGGCAGCCGCACGGTGTCGCGGAAAGCATGCAGGAAACGCCCGCGCAAGAGCTCTTCCTGGTGGACCCGGTGCTCGATCAGGTGGTCGTCAGACATGCAAACCAGTGTGAGTGCCGTGCTGCACTCAGTGTTTGCGGTGCATGAGGTAGCGGTAAACGAAACCCGGAAACGCCAACGTGATGAACATGGTGCCGGTCACCGCATAAAATTCCCAGCCCTGCGGAGCCACTTGTCCGCCGTGGTTTTCCAGCGCCAAGCCCACACCGCCCACCACGAAGTACAAAACCACCAGCTCCATCAATCGCCACAGCAAAGGCTTGGACAGGCGCTGTGGGCCCATCAGCATGATGCGTTGAT
>CAJBLW010000270.1 GCA_903953985.1 uncultured Burkholderiales bacterium | reverse complement strand
CTGGTGGTGGTGGCTGGGCATGTAGCTCAAGAAGCGGATGATGGCAGCTAAGGCTTCTTCGTCGGTATCGACCACCATGTCCAGCAGGCCCGTAACTTCCGAGTGCAGCTTCCAGCCGCCAATGTCCTCGGGGTCAATTACTTCCTTGACCGCCAGGGACACCAGGCGCGGGCTGGATACCGCCATGATGGCGCCCTTGCGCATGACGGTGAAATCGCTCAGAGCGGTGTACCAGGTCGACGAGCCGTAGCAAAAGCCGAGCACTGCACCGGCCCAAGGTGTTTCCCGGGTGCGCATGTATTGCGTGGGGTCTGAGCCAAGCATGCTGCCCATGCCGCGTGCGCCCATGGTGTCTGGCATGCGTGCGCCCGATGACTCGCCCAAGAACACCATGGGCAGGCCGCGCGCCGTGGCCGTGCGTTTCATATGCCCGATCTTTTTGCCATTGGTGGCGCTACTGGATGCGCCCATCACCGTGAAGTCATTGGACACCACAGCCACATCGCGGTCGCCGATCTTGGCGTAGCCGACCACCTTGCCGTCAGCGGGTGAGCGGTCTTTGGCTGCTTCCACCACCGAAGTTGCGAATAGTCCAGACTCGAGAAAGCTGCCGGCATCGACCAGCCGGTCAATTCTTTCCCTGGCGTTGAGCATGCCAGCGTCACGGCGCTCTTGCAGTTTGGCGGGTCCGCCCATGGCCAGTGCTTTTAGGCGGCGCTGTTCGTAATCGTCTAATAACTGCTGTGCGGGAGAGTTGACGGGTTGGTTCATTTTTTTAGTTAGGTGCTGGATTGTGGGGCGCGGCTTGCTCAGCCTGGAAGATCACGCCTTGGGCACAGAGGCGCTCGATGTCTGCAATTGACAGGCCAGCCAGTTCCATAAGCACCTGCTGTGTGTCGCGGCCAACGGCGCCGCCGCTGCTGCGGATGCTGCCCGGTGTACCAGACATCTTGGGCACGATGCCGGGCACGGTCACCTGACCCAGTTTGTCATGCGGCACTTGGACCAACATGTCTCGCGCTTTGAAGTGCGGGTCGCCAAAGATGTCGGCCATGGTGAAAATACGCGTCGCCGGCACAGCGGCATCGAGCAGTACTTGCTCCAGGTCGAGTAAGTTGTGCTGGCTAGTCCAGTCGGTGATTAGCTTGTCCAGCGCGTCGGCGTGGATTGAGCGGGTAATACTCTCCGCAAAGTCCGGGTGTTGGGCCAATTCGGGTTGGCCCATGGCTTTTACTAGGCGCTTGAACACGGCGTCGCCCATCGCGGTGATGTGCACATAGGAGCCGTCCCGGGTCGGGTACAGGTTGTTTGGCGTGCTGTCGGGCAAGCGTGAACCTGCGCGGTTGGCGATAAAGCCGAGCTTTTCATAGGCGGGTACGTGCGGCTCCATGAAGCTGAACGCGCATTCATACAGTGCAGCGTCAATCAGCTGGCCTTTGCCCGAGCCTTTGCCGTGGAGCAAAGCCATCACCGCACCGAAGGCGGCGTACAGGCCCGTGACGCAGTCCGTCAGTGAAACTGCAGCGCGGCTGGGAGGGCGGTCGGGGTCGCCTGTAACATGGCGTAGCCCACTCATGGCCTCGCCAATCACGCCGTAGCCGGCGCGTTCTCGGTAAGGGCCGTTCTGGCCAAACCCGCTGATGCGGACCATCACCAACGACGGGTTGGTACGCGACAGATCCTCGTAGCCAAGCCCCCATTTCTCGAGGGCGCCCGGGCGAAAGTTCTCGATCACCACATCGCATTTTTCGACCAAGCTGCGAACAATTTCACGCCCTTCTTCCGAGCGCAGGTCTAGGGAGATCAGCGATTTGT
>CAJBLW010000269.1 GCA_903953985.1 uncultured Burkholderiales bacterium | reverse complement strand
TTCGACACCAGCAACACCTTCTTCGGCAAAAACCGCATGTCCTTGCGCGAGTTGCTGAATGCGCTGCGTGAGACCTATTGCGGCACGATCGGGGCCGAGTACATGTACACCACCGATCAGGCCGAAAAGCGCTGGTGGCAGCAAAAGCTCGAAAGCATCCGCAGCAAGCCCAACTTCACGGCCGATAAGAAAAAGCAAATTCTCGACCGCCTGACGGCCGCCGAAGGCCTGGAGCGCTACCTGCACACCAAGTACGTAGGCCAAAAGCGCTTTTCGCTCGAAGGTGGCGAAAGCTTCATCGCCGCCATGGACGAGTTGATCCAATCGGCCGGCGTTCAAGGGGTCCAGGAAGTCGTGATCGGCATGGCTCACCGTGGCCGGTTGAACGTTTTGGTCAACACCATGGGCAAGTTGCCGGCCGACATGTTTGCGGAGTTCGATCACACTGCCCCTGAAGACCTGCCTGCCGGCGACGTGAAGTACCACCAGGGCTTCAGCTCGGACGTGAGCACGGCCGGTGGCCCGGTCCACTTGACTCTGGCCTTTAACCCATCACACCTGGAAATCGTGAACCCCGTGGTCGAGGGCTCGGTGCGCGCCCGCATGGACCGCCGCGATGACCCGCAAGGCAAGCAGGTGCTTCCCGTGCTGGTGCACGGTGATGCCGCCTTTGGTGGACAAGGTGTTAACCAGGAAACCTTTGCTCTGGCGCAAACCCGTGGTTATTCCACTGGCGGCACGGTGCACATCATCATCAACAACCAGATCGGCTTTACGACTTCCGACCCGCGCGACATGCGCTCGAGCGTGTTTTGTACCGACATCGTCAAGATGGTTGAAGCCCCGGTGCTGCACGTCAACGGCGACGACCCGGAAGCCGTGGTCATGGCTGCGCAGTTGGCGCTTGAATACCGGATGACCTTCCGCAAGGACGTCGTGTTGGACGTGGTGTGCTTCCGCAAACTCGGCCACAACGAGCAGGACACACCCGCGTTGACCCAGCCGTTGATGTACAAAAAAATCTCCGCCCATCCCGGCACGCGCAAACTGTTTGCCGACAAACTGGCTGCGCAAGGCCTGGGCGATAACCTGGGCGATGAGATGGCCAAGGCCTACCGCGCCGCACTCGACGCGGGCAAGAACACGACCGACCCCGTTTTGACCAACTTCAAGACCAAGTTCACCGTGGACTGGTCGCCCTTCCTGGGCAAGAAGTGGACCGACGCGGGCGACACCGCCATCCCCTTGGCAGAGTGGAAGCGCGTGGCCGAAAAAATCTCGACCATCCCTGAGTCGGTGACGCCGCACCAGCTGGTGAAAAAGGTGTACGACGATCGCGCGGCCATGGGCCGTGGCGAAATTCCAGTGGACTGGGGCATGGGCGAGCACATGGCTTTTGCCTCATTGGTCGCCAGCGGTTACCCCGTGCGCCTGTCGGGCGAGGACTGCGGCCGTGGCACCTTCACGCACCGCCATGCTGTGATTCACGACCAAAAGCGTGAAAAATGGGACACCGGTACCTATGTTGCGCTGCAGAACGTTGCCGATAACCAAGCCCCCTTTACCGTGATCGACTCCATTCTTTCCGAAGAGGCGGTGCTGGCTTTTGAATATGGCTACGCCTCCAACGACCCCAACACCCTGGTGATCTGGGAAGCTCAGTTTGGTGATTTTGCCAACGGCGCACAGGTGGTGATCGACCAGTTCATCGCTTCTGGCGAAGTCAAGTGGGGCCGTGTCAACGGCATCACCTTGATGTTGCCTCATGGCTACGAAGGCCAGGGCCCCGAGCACAGCTCGGCCCGCGTCGAGCGTTTCATGCAGTTGGCGGCCGACACCAACATGCAACTGGTTCAGCCCACCACGGCCAGCCAGATCTTCCATGTGCTGCGCCGCCAGATGGTGCGCAACCTGCGCAAGCCTTTGGTCATCTTTACCCCGAAGTCGCTGTTGCGCAACAAAGACGCTGCATCGCCTGTGTCCGAGTTCACCCATGGCAGCTTTCAGACCGTGATCCCTGAGAACAATACGCTCAAGGCCGACAAGGTCAAGCGCGTGGTGGCTTGCTCGGGCAAGGTGTACTACGACCTGGTGAAGCACCGCGAGGCCAAGGGTGCCGATGACGTGGCCATCATCCGTGTGGAGCAGCTTTACCCGTTCCCGCACAAAGCGTTTGCGGCCGAGCTTAAAAAGTACCCCAACGCCACCGACCTCGTGTGGTGCCAGGACGAACCGCAAAACCAGGGTGCATGGTTCTTCATCCAGCACAACATCCACGAAAACATGCAGCTTGGCCAAAAGCTTGGTTATGCCGGTCGTGCCGCATCGGCTTCGCCAGCCGTGGGTTATTCGCACCTGCACCAGGACCAGCAAAAGGCGCTGATTGAAGCGGCATTTGCCAAACTCAAGGGCTTCGTGCTGACCAAGTGATGCGGCTCCTGGCGCTGAGTGTTCAGCGCCAGGCCGTTCAACCCAATCCTCCAGTACACCTTCATTACGTACAACGAAAAACGGAAAAATCATGGCAATCGTAGAAGTCAAAGTTCCCCAACTGTCCGAGTCCGTGGCCGAGGCCACCATGCTGCAGTGGAAAAAGAAAGTCGGCGACACCGTGGCTGCCGACGAGATCTTGATCGAGATCGAAACCGACAAGGTCGTGCTCGAAGTGCCTGCACCCGCCGCAGGTGTGTTGTCTGAAATCCTCCAGGCTGACGGTGCCACGGTGACCGCAGAGCAGCTGATCGCCCGCATCGACACCGATGGCAAAGTGGCCGCTGCCGCGCCTGCTGCAGCTGCAGCGTCTGCCGCTGCATCGGCCCCGGCTGCGGCCGCTGCACCCGCAGCGACCAGCACCAGCATGGCCGGTGTGCCCATGCCGGCTGCCGCCAAGCTGATGGCCGACAACAGTTTGGCTGCGGGCTCGGTGCCTGGAACCGGCAAAGACGGCCGCGTGACCAAGGGCGATGTGCTGGCGGCTGTGGCCGGTGGCGTCAAAACGACCGCCGCCGTGATCCCGACCGGTGTGCCCACCAAGGCTTTGCCTCAGGTGTCCGGCCCGGCTGTTGATTTGGGTGAGCGCCCTGAGCAGCGCGTGCCCATGACGCGTCTGCGTGCCCGCGTGGCCGAGCGTTTGCTGCAATCCCAGTCGACCAACGCCATCTTGACGACGTTTAACGAAATCAACATGGCCCCGGTCATGGAGATGCGCAAGCGCATGCAAGACCGCTTCGAGAAGGAACACGGCTGCAAGCTGGGCTTCATGAGTTTTTTCGTCAAGGCTGCTGTGCACGCCCTCAAGAAGTTCCCCGTGCTCAACGCGTCTGTGGATGGCAACGACATCGTCTACCACGGCTATTTCGACATTGGTATCGCGGTGGGTTCGCCCCGTGGTTTGGTGGTACCCATCTTGCGCAACGCCGACCAGATGAGCTTCGCCGACATCGAAAAGAAGATCGCTGAATTCGGCCAAAAAGCCAAAGACGGCAAGCTGGGCATGGAAGAAATGACCGGCGGCACCTTCTCCATCTCCAACGGTGGCACTTTTGGCTCCATGATGTCGACGCCCATCATCAACCCACCCCAGTCGGCGATCTTGGGCGTGCACGCAACCAAAGACCGCGCCATGGTGGAAAACGGCCAGGTCGTGGTTCGCCCGATGAACTACTTCGCCATGTCGTACGACCACCGCATCATTGACGGCCGCGAAGCCGTGTTGGGCTTGGTGGCGATGAAGGAAGCGCTGGAAGATCCAGCCCGCTTGCTGTTCGACATCTAAATTCCCTTGTTGTGAATGCCCCCTGCCCAGGGGGCGTTTTCTATCCAAAAGACCCATCCCATGAGCAAACAATTCGACGTCGTCGTCATCGGCGGTGGCCCCGGTGGCTACATTGCGGCCATTCGCGCGGCACAACTCGGTTTCCAGGTCGCTTGCATCGACGAATGGAAAAACGCTTCTGGTGGCCCAGCCCCCGGCGGTACCTGCACCAACGTGGGCTGCATCCCGTCCAAGGCCTTGTTGCAGTCCAGTGAGCACTTTGACCACGCCAACCATCACTTCGCAGACCACGGCATCAGCGCCAAGGACGTGAAGATGGACGTGGCCAAGATGATTGCCCGTAAAGACACTGTCGTGAAGCAAAACAACGACGGTATTCTTTACCTGCTCAAGAAAAACAAGGTCACCTTCTTTCACGGCCGCGGCAGCTTTGCGAGCATGGCTGATGGCGGATTCGAGATCAAGGTTGCAGGCAAGACCGAAGAGTCGATCACCGGCAAAAACATCATCATCGCCACCGGCTCCAATGCCCGTGCTTTGCCCGGCACCCCGTTTGATGAGGTCAATGTGTTGTCCAACGACGGCGCCTTGCGTTTGGGCGGTGTGCCCAAAAAGCTGGCCCTGATTGGTTCCGGCGTCATTGGTTTGGAGATGGGTTCGGTCTGGCGCCGTTTGGGTGCCGAAGTCACCATCCTCGAAGGCCTGCCCACCTTCTTGGGCGCTGTGGACGAACAAATTGCCAAGGAAGCCAAGAAGGCCTTTGACAAGCAAGGCTTGAAAATTGAGCTGGGCGTGAAAGTCGGCGAGATCGTCAATGGCAAAAAAGGCGTCACCGTCAACTACACCAACGCCAAGGGCGAAGCCGTGGTGCTGGACGCCGACAAGCTGATCATCTCGATCGGTCGTGTGCCCAATACCATTGGCTTGAACACCGAAGCGGTGGGCCTGCAGCTGGACGAGCGCGGCGCGGTGGTGGTGGACGCCGACTGCAAAACGAACCTGCCCGGCGTGTGGGCGGTAGGTGACGTGGTGCGTGGCCCGATGCTGGCGCACAAAGCTGAAGAAGAAGGCGTGGCTGTTGCCGAGCGCATCGCGGGCCAACATGGCCATGTCAACTTCAACACCATTCCTTGGGTCATCTACACCAGCCCCGAAATCGCTTGGGTGGGCCGCACCGAGCAGCAGCTGAAAGCCGATGGCGTGGCCTACAAGGCAGGTACGTTCCCGTTTTTGGCCAATGGCCGTGCCCGTGCTTTGGGCGACACGACCGGCATGGTGAAAATGTTGGCCGATGCGACCACCGACGAAATCCTGGGCGTGCACATCGTGGGTCCTCAGGCCAGCGAGTTGATCGCCGAGGCCGTAGTGGCCATGGAATTCCGAGCCAGCGCTGAAGACATTGCCCGTATCTGCCACGCGCACCCTTCCTTGA
>CAJBLW010000268.1 GCA_903953985.1 uncultured Burkholderiales bacterium | reverse complement strand
GATTTGCGGGTGAACCTGAAACATGGCGACAAGCAAGCGGTGGTCGGTGGTGTGTGGGGCTTTTGCCCCAAGCCAGGCATGGTGTCGCACTGGCCTGCCGGGCTGGCGCTGGCTTTCCCCGCAGCGGGCAGTGTCAACGGCACGCTGGTCATGGCCCCGGGCGACGTGAACCTGACCTTCAAAAGCTATTTGCGCGACACAATCCGCCTGACCATAGAGAACGACAGCGTGGTCGCCATCGAGGGGCAGGGCGTCGATGTGGACATGATGCGCGGCTATTGGAAAGCCTGGGAAGACGCCGAAGGCCACCGCGCCGCTTATGCCGTCTCGCATGTGGGCTTTGGCCTGAACCCGGCGGCGCGTTGGGACGCCATGGCGTTCTATGACAAGCGCGACTGCAACGGCACCGAGCTGCGGGCCTTTGCGGGCAACTTTTTGTATTCGACCGGGGCCAACGAAGTGGCGGGCCGTCACACCCTGGGCCACTTTGACCTGCCCATGCGAGGCTGCACCATCCGACTCGACGACACGGTGGTGGTCGATGGGGGCCAAGTCGTGAGCGCGGCGCTGGCATGAGCGCACCCGCCTTTACCAACGTGGGTTTGCCCACACAACCCGCCGTGGTGTTTATGCACGGCGTAGGCGGTGGCCGACACGGCTGGGCAGCGCAGCAAGCGCATGTGGCCGCTTTGGGCTGGCGCAGCCTGGCCTGGGACATGCCCGGTTATGGCGACAGCCCCATGGTCACCCCTTATGACTTCGCGCACCTGGCGCAAGCCCTGTGGCAAATGCTGGACGCGGCGCACATCGACCAAGCCGTGTTGGTGGGCCACAGCATGGGGGCCATGGTCGCCCTGCAGGCCTGGACGCAAAAGCCAGAGCGCATCCGTGGCCTGCTGCTGTCCGCCAGCAGCCCGGCTTTTGGCAACTCCGGAGGCGATTTTCAAAAACAGTTTTTGGCGCAGCGCCTGGCCCCTCTGGAGGCGGGCAAAACCATGGGCGACATCGCCGACAAGCTGATCCCCACCATGGCCGCGCCCGGTGGCGATGCCGCCCACACGATCCCCGCCAATCTGAAGTCGGCGCACCAAAGCATGGCCGCAGTGCCGCCCAACACTTACCGCGCCGCGCTGCATGCGCTGGTGCAGTTTGAGCAACGCGCCGCATTGCCCACCCTCACGGTGCCCGTGCTGTGCCTGGCCGCAGCGCATGACCGTACCGCACCGCCCACTGTGATGGAACGCATGGCGCAAAAGATCCCCGGTGCGCGCTATGCCTGCCTGGCCGGGGCTGGGCATTTGCTGCATTACGAACAGCCCGAGGCGTTCAACGCCGAACTCGAAAAATTCCTGAAGGACGTGAAGCCATGACCGACGTGCAAGTCCCCTCTCAACCAGACGTCATGCCCATTTGTGGCGACGACTACCCCCTGACCGAGAAGCAGCAAAAGCTGATGGCCTTGGCGCGCCAACTCGGCCGCGAAAAGTTCGCCCCCCGCGCCGCGCAGCTCGACCGCGACGCGCAGTTCCCGTTTGCCAACTACGACGACATGCGCGACTCGGGTCTGCTGGCGCTGTGCGTGCCCGAAGCGCATGGCGGACAGGGTGCCGATTACGCCACCTATGCGATGGTGTCGGCCGAGATCGGTCGCTACTGCGGCGCCACGGCGCTGACTTTCAATATGCACGTCTGCACCATGCTCTGGAGCGGCTTGTTGTCTGAAGACCTGGAGATGACGCCCGAGCAACGCGCCACCCACCGCCAGCACCAGGCCATGCACTTTGCGCGTGTGGTGAAAGACGGTACGATTTACGCGCAGCCTTTTTCAGAAGGCGGCGCAGCAGCGTCAGGGGCACAACCCTTCGGCACCCTCGCCGTCAAGGTCGATGGCGGCTGGAAGATCAACGGTAAAAAAATCTTCGCCTCCCTGTCCGACGCTGCCGATTACTTTGGCGTGCTCTGCACCGAAAAGAAAGAGGGCGCTGATCTCTCACGCCGCGACACCTTGTACCTGGCCATACCCCGCACCGCGCCGGGCCTGACGATCGAAGGCGATTGGGACCCGCTGGGCATGCGCGCCACCGTGTCACGCAACCTGATTTTCAAAGACGTGTTCGTGCCCGACGACGCGGCGCTCATGCCGCAGGGCCTGTACTTTCAGGCCGCCAGCCGCTGGCCACACATGTTCATGACGCTCTCGCCCACCTACATGGGCATCGCGCAAGCGGCTTACGACTTCACGGTGGCTTATTTGCGTGGCGAAATTCCGGGCACGGGTCCCGTCAAGCGCCGCCAGTTTGCGACCAAGCAGATCGCCTTGGCTGAGATGTTCATCAAACTCGAACAAACCCGGAACTTGTTCTTGCGTGCCATTGAAGACGCGAAGGTCGACCCGTCCAAGTCCACCCGCCTGCGTGCCTATGCCGCGCAGTACACCATCATGGAAAACGCGCAAGACATCGCCCGCTTGGCCATTCGCACCTGCGGCGGCCAATCCATGCTCAAAAGCCTGCCGCTGGAGCGCCTGTACCGCGATGCACGTTGCGGTTCGCTCATGTTGCCCTGGACAGCCGAGCTGTGCATGGACCGCATTGGCCGCGAAGCCCTGTACGAACCCGGCGAAAAAGACGAGTGATGCAAGCCCCAGAGACCAGCCCCCTCGCGGCCCGCTTTGCTCAGCTGGCGCAGGACTGCGGTACGCAGCCTGCCATGACCTTCCGGGGCGATGAGCGCAAGGCCACCCAGACCGGTGACAGCACCTTCGCCTACGACTTCGCCAAGTTCTGGCGGCGCGTGAAGCGCGTGACCGCGCACCTGCAATCGACTTGGGGCGTGCAGCCGGGTGACCGCGTGGCCTGGCTCGGTTTCAACCACGAGCTTCAGCTGGTCACGCTGGTGGCTTGTGCCCGTTTGGGCGCGGTCTTTTTGCCGCTGAACTTTCGGCTGGCGGTGCCCGAGTTGCAGCAGGTCATGCAGGACGCCCAGCCGCGCCTGCTGGTGCACGACAGCCACCATGCCGACACGGCGCAGGCACTGCACGCCATGGATCTGCAATGCACCCACCACGACACATTGATCGCCACCGCCTCGCCACGCGGATTGCCGCTGCCCGCAGTCCACAGCGAGCTGCCGCTGCTGCTGGTCTACACCTCGGGCACCACGGGCGTGCCCAAGGGGGCGGTGCACACGCAAGCGGCGCTGCTCGCCAATGCCCGCGCCAGTGCCTGGGCGCACGACTTTAGCCGTGCAGGGGCGCACAGCAACTCACCGGGCGACAAGGTGCTGTCCACGCTGCCCATGTTCCATGTGGGCGGCCTGTGCATCCAGACCTTGCCCGCGCTGCTGGCGGGCATCGAGGTGGTGCTGCACCCGCGCTTTGATCCGAGCGCTTGGTTGGATGAAATGCACACGAGTCGCCCCACGCTGTCGCTCTTGGTGCCCGCCACCATGCGCGCCGTGTTCGAGCACCCGCGCTGGGCCGACACCTCGCTCGCTTGCCTGCGCGGCATCATGACCGGCTCGTCCACCGTGCCTGTGGTGTACCTCGAAACACTGCACGCACGCGGCGTGCCGGTGGGTCAGGTCTATGGCACCACCGAAACCGGCCCCGTGTCCATTGTGCTGCGCCTGCCCGATGCCATGTCCCGCGTGGGCGCGTCGGGCTGGCCACATCCTGAAGCGCAGGTCAAACTGATCGATTTAGACGGCCAAGAAGTCGGCCCCGGCGAAACGGGCGAGGTCTGCCTGCGGGCTGCTAACCTGATGCGGGGTTACTGGTGCGCCGATGGTGAGCACAATACGGGTTTGCAAGACGGCTGGTTCCACTCAGGTGACTTGGGCCAGCGTGCCGAAGATGGCTGCATCACCATCGTGGGCCGCAGCAAAGACATGATCATCTCGGGCGGTGAGAACATCTACCCGGCCGAAATCGAAAACCAACTGGTGACGCTGCCGGGTGTGGCCGAGAGCGCGGTGGTCGGCGTGGCCGATGCCCGCTGGGGCGAAGTGCCCGTGGCAGTGCTGGTGCGCAGCCCCGACGCCGCAGGGCAGGCCTTGAGCGCAGAAGTCGTGTTGGCACACCTGAAGTCGCGTATTGCACGCTTCAAAATGCCGCGCCGCGTGGTGTTCATGTGCAACCTGCCCAAAAGCGCTTTGGGCAAGGTGCAAAAGCCAGCCTTGCAGGCCCTTTTGACCGGGACAAACCCTTAAAACAGCCGCTTTTTTAGCTTTTCTGCCAAGGTTTACGGACCTGCATGGCATCATCATTTGATCTATCAAAACAAGGAGATCAGCATGAGTCAAATCACCCGCACATTTTCACGTTCACTCACCCGTCGCCCTGTCCTGGGCATGGCTGCCGCTATTCTTTTGTCGACCACTTCTGCAGCCTGGGCGCAAAGCGCCTGGCCTAGCAAACCCGTCAAAATCGTCGTTCCTTTCGCAGCCGGCGGCACCACCGACATCCTGGCCCGCGCCATTGCGCCAGATCTGAGCAAAGCGTTTGGTCAATCCTTCGTGATCGAAAACAAGGGCGGCGCAGGCGGCAACTTGGGTGCCGATCAAGTGTCCAAGTCACCCGGTGACGGCTACACCCTGCTCATGGGCACTGTGGGCACACACGGCATCAACCGCGCCCTTTACAGCAAGCTGCCCTACGATCCAATCAAGGACTTCGTGCCAATCACTCTGGTGGCGGGCGTACCCAACGTGATGGTGATCAACGCCGAAAAAGCGGTGGCCAACAAGATCAACACCGTCAACGATTTCATCAAGTACGCCAAAGCCAACCCCGGCAAGCTGAACATGGCCTCCAGCGGCAATGGCACCTCCATCCATTTGGCTGGTGAGTTGTTCAAATCTCAGACCGGCACTTTCATGGCCCACATTCCTTACCGGGGTTCTGCCCCAGCCCTGCTGGATTTGTCCGGCGGCAACATGGACGTGATGTTTGACAACCTGCCCTCGGCCATTCCGCTGATCAAAGGGGGCAAACTCAAAGCCTTGGCGGTGACCAGCAGCCAGCGTTCTGCGGCCATGCCCGAACTGCCCACCGTGGAAGAGGCCGCCGGGCTCAAAGGTTTTGAAGCCAGCAGCTGGTTTGGTTTGTTGGCCCCTGCCGGCACGCCTGCCGATGTGGTCAGCCGTATTCAGCAAGAGGTTGCCAAATCGTTGGCGAGCCCTGCCATGAAAGAGCGCTTGGCCACGCTGGGTGCGATCCCCAGCGGCAACACGCCCGCGCAATTTGCCGAGCACATTGATCGCGAGCACAAGAAGTGGGCTGATGTCGTCAAGGCTTCGGGCGCCAAGGTGGATTGATGGCCTGGTTTGATGGCTTTGAACGGCAAACGCTCACCGTAGCGGGCTTGCCCGTGTGCTTCAGGCGCTCGGCCGATTGGGCGGCGCAAGGGCATTTGCCCGTGCTGGTGTTATTGCACGGCTTTCCGCAAACCCATGTCATGTGGCACCGCGTCGCGCAAAACTTGCGCGGCCGTTATCGCTTGGTCATGCCCGACCTGAGGGGTTACGGTGATTCGTCGCACACCGTGGGTGACGCGCAGCACCTTCACTACAGCAAACGCGCCATGGCGCAAGAAGTGGTGGGCTTGCTCGACGCGTTGGGCGTGGGCGACTTCTTTTTGTGTGGCCACGACCGGGGTGGGCGCGTGGCGCATCGTTTGGCTTTGGACCATGCTTCGCGTGTCAAAAGACTGTGTGTGATCGATATCGCGCCCACGCTCGACATGTACAGCGGCCATTGGGGCAAAACACCCGCAGTGTCAGGCCCAGTGGCTGACCCTTACTTTGCGTTTGCCCAGGCTTACTACCACTGGTTCCACCTGACGCAACCCGCGCCCTTGCCAGAGTTCATGATCGGCGGCAACCCGAAAGCCTATTTGCACGCCAAGCTCGGCGGTTGGGGCAGTCAAGGCCTTGGCTACATCGAGAGTGAGGCTTTGGCTGAATACGAGCGCGCCTTTTGTAACCCGGACTTGAACGAGCGGGGGTGGCTTGCGGCCATCCACAGCGCGGCCGAAGATTACCGCGCCAGTGCCGGCATTGACCTGGAGCACGACCGCGAAGGCCGTGCGCGCGGTGACCAAATCGCCTGCGACACCCTGGTGCTGTGGGGTGATCGCGGCGTGGTCAACCGCATGTTCAAGCCTGTTGAGTTGTGGCAAGCGCAATGCGCGGGGCAAGTCAGCGGCCAGGTCATGCCTTCGGGCCACTTTATCCCGGAAGAGTTGCCCGAGGGCACCAGCGAGGCCCTGGCGAAGTGGATGGTTTGAAGGTCGCTCTTGAAGTCTCCGACTGTCATCCCGAATTGAATCCGGGATCCATCTTCGCAGAGCCTCAGGCCCCGCAGCACTTCTTGTATTTCTTTCCGCTGCCGCACGAACACGCATCGTTACGCCCGGGTGTCGCAGTCTTGATGACCTGTGCCACACGCGGGCCGATGTTGCGCCAGATCTCACGCAGGTCGTACACCGCCCACAGCGCTTCGCCGTAGGCGTTCAGGCGCTCTTCACTCACGCTGGGCGGGCCGTCTTCCGACAAGGCTGACAGCGTAGGCACCGCATTGTCGTCTTCGGTCAGGGCCACGACGGCTTCGAGTGACAGGTCGTACCACTTGGCGGCTTCCTTGTCTTTGGGCGTGGCCCACTCGTCGGGCCAGTTTTCCACCGCGAACATGAAGCCTAGCGCCCACACCTGGGCAAACGAGGGGATCTCGCTGTCTTCGATTTCTTCACGCTCTTCAGGGGGCAGCGAGGCGATCGCGCCGCGCACGTCCATCACTTCGGGTGCATAGGCTTTGTCGTCGTCCAGTGCTTCCACCGGGGTGTCCAGGGCCAGCTTGATTTCGTCAAAACGGCGCTGCCACAAAGCCATGAACTGCTGGCGCTGGGCGTCGTTGGCAAAACTGCCGCCTTCGGCTTCGTCCGGGTCAATGCCCAACAGCATCGGCAGCCACTCGCTGTCGGGAATGGCGCGGCGGCAGCACACTAGCGCGGCCATGAAGCCCTCGCAAAACTCCCACTGCGGCGTTTCTTCAAAGCGCTCGCGCAGGTCATCCAGGATGTTGTCCAGGGTGTCAAAGTCTTCGGCTTCCAAGCCAGCGGTGGTGTTCATGGTGTGTTCCTGAGGTCAGGCCGGGATTGTAGGTGGGTGGCCTCAGCCCTTTTTAGCGTTGGTTGACCAAGTGTCCGTTGACGTATTTGTGCAGCAAGCTGGCCGCCAGCGTTTGGTAGGGGATGCCTTCTTCTACTGCGCGCGCTTGCAGGCTTTTCAGGTCGCAGCTAGAAATGCGGATGTTCAGGCGCTGGTCTTTTTTCAGTGTGGCTTCGGCTGTGGCCTGGTGAGCTTTGCGGCGCGTGTTCGCATCCCCAACGGACTTGAGGGTACCCGCCTCCAGGGCCTGCAAGATGTCCAATTCTTCGTCGTCATAAGTCGGCTTTTTGGTCATGACTGGCTCCTGTATTGCTTGGTGCCCTTGCGGCTGGGGATGATGGTTTTGAGAAAAATCTCAGTGTCTGACTCAACAAAAGGGACGGCGTAGACATAGCCATCGACTGGGTTCAAGGTCACGCCGCAGCGCTTCAGGCGGTTCTTCATGCACAGCACTTGCGCGTCTTTGCTGTGCAGGGCCGCCGTGTGGGCGACCGCCAGGTCGATGAATTTCTGGTCGTCTGGGTCTTTGCAGACGTAAGGCGCTTTGGGCGCGTCGGGCTGCAGTTGAACAAGGCGATCAAAGTGCGCAAGCACTGTATCGGATGGCAGGGCGCGAGCGTTGAGACGTTTGGCGATTTGCGGGTAGGCCAGCACGCGGGCCAGCTCTTCGCGCATGGCGGCAGTGGCGAGCCAGTGGGTGCGCCCGGTCTCTAGGCTCTGGCGCAGCGTCTCTGCCTTGGGTTCGTCAAACACCCACAGGTCGAGCACGATGTTGGTGTCCAGCACGCGGCGCACCTGGAGTTGCGAATCCGGGGCTGCACTCATGGCCCAGGCGTTTCGGCAGCCCCCGGTGTGTCGGCGCTGGGGGTGGCATTGCGCTTCAAGCTGCCCTTGACCATGTCAAAGCGGAACAAGCGGCATTCAATGGGACCGTTCCACATGGGCACGCGGCGCGATTCTTTCAGGCGCATCTTGCCGGGCAGCTTCAGGTCGGGCGTGAGCATCCAGGCGCTCCAGCCGCTGTAGTTTTTCTTCCAGTGGCTGGCCAGTTGGGCAAAGAAGTCGACGCTGTCGTCGCCGTCATTGGTTTGGGCGGTTTCGCGGTGGTGGCTTTGGTCGGCTGCTCGGGTGCTTGAGCGCGCATCGGCAAGCGCACCAGGTTGGAAGCTGTCACGCCCACGCCCCGCGACACCGGCCGCCGCAATGCGCTCACCATAAGGCGGGTTGAGCAGCATCACGCCGGGTGTTTCGCTCGGCGGCATGCGTTGCAACGCGTCACCACCCCGGAACTCGATCACACCCGATACGCCTGCACGCTCGGCATTGCGCTCCGAAAAGTCCACCATTCGAAACGCCACATCGCTGCCAAAAATCGGCGCAGTGGGTTCGTGTTCCAGGTCGCGGGCTTCTTCGATCAAGCCTTGCCACACATGATTTTGGAAGGGCAACAATTTCTCAAAACCAAAGCGCCGCTGCAGACCGGGTGCGATGCCGCAGGCGATTTGCGCCGCTTCGATCGGGATAGTGCCGCTGCCGCAGCAGGGGTCGTACAGGGGTACCGTGGCGTCCCAGCCACTGGCCGCGATCATGGCGGCGGCCAGTGTCTCCTTCAAAGGCGCGTCGCCCTTGTCGGTGCGCCAACCGCGTTTGAACAAAGGCTCGCCCGAGGTGTCGATGTACAGTGTGAGGGTTTCGGGTGTGACGTGGGCGTAGATGCGCACGTCGGGCCAGGTGGTGTCCACGCTCGGGCGCTCACCGCGCTTGTTGCGAAAGCGGTCGGCCACCGCGTCCTTAATCTTGAGGGCTGCAAAGTTCAGGCTGGTCAGCGGGCTGTGCTGTGCTGTGATGTCGATCTTGAAGGTCTGCTTGGGGGTGAACCAAATTTCCCAGGCCACCTCGCTGGCGGCGTTGTAAAGGTCGTTTTCGTTGCGGTAATCGGTCACCGACAGCTGCACCAGCACGCGCTGCGTCAGGCGGCTGTGCAGGTTGATGCGCATCGCATCGCGCCACGAGGCGCGGGCCATGACGCCGCCGCGGCCCGTCATCAGGTCTTGGCCCGTGAGGCCCGTGATGGCGTGGACCTCGTCGGCCAAGAAGCCCTCAACGCCAGCGGCGCAGGGCATGAACAGGTTCAATGAATTCACTCAATACTCTCAAAGGGTTTTGCGCAGGTTCGCAGGCGCGATCTTCAGTGCTTCGCGGTACTTGGCCACGGTGCGGCGGGCGCAGTCGATGCCTTGCTCTTTCAGCATCTCGGAAATTTGGTTGTCTGACAGGGGCTTGGCGGGCTTTTCAGCCGCGACAAATTGCTTGATCAAGGCGCGCACCGCCGTGCTCGACGCCGCGCTGCCGCTGTCGGTGCCCAGGCCCGAGCCAAAGAAATACTTCAGCTCAAACGTGCCTTGCGGCGTGGACATGTATTTGGCCGTGGTCACGCGGCTGATGGTGGACTCGTGCATGCCCAGCTCGTCCGCAATCTCACGCAGCACAAGTGGGCGCATGGCCAGTGGGCCGTGCGTGAAAAAGTTTTTCTGACGTTCTACGATAGCGGTGGACACACGCAAGATGGTGTCAAAACGCTGCTGGATGTTCTTGATGAACCAGCGAGCTTCCTGCAGGCGCTGTTGCAAGCCCGCGTGGTTGTCACCTTTGCCGCCGCGCAAAGCGTTGGCATAAATGTCGTGCACGCGCAGCTTGGGCATCACATCGGGGTTGAGCTGGATGCGGAACTTGGGTGTCGCCGTCTTGCTGGTGTTCACCACAAGCACATCGGGGATGATGATGTTTTGCTCAGCCAGCGCAAAGGGCCGCCCTGGCTTGGGTTCGAGTCGCGCAATGAACGGAATGGCGGCTTTGACCAAGGCTTCGCTCAACCCACACGACACCGCCAGGCGTTTGAAGTCGCGCTTGGCCAGCATTTCCAGTGGTTGGGCGCAGATGGCCAGCGCAGCTTGGGCTACTTCGTCGTCCGGGTCGTCTTGCAGCCAAGCCTTGACCTGGATGCGCAGGCATTCGGCCAGATCGCGTGCGCCTACACCCACAGGTTCGAGCGATTGCAACAAGCCCAGCGCCACGGTGAAGCGGTGGACCAGTTCGTCGAGTTGTTCAAAGTCGTCGGTGCCTGCAAGACCAGCTGCCAGCTCGGGCAGGGTTTCGGTCAGGTAACCATCGTCGTTGAGCGACTCGATCAAAAAGCGCAGCGCCGCGCGGTCGATCTCGGACAGGCGCAGCGACAAGGCCTGGCGGTGCAAAAAGTCGGTGAGTGAGCCCGAGCTGCGGGCCAGATCGATGGCGTCGGCGGTTTCTTCGCCGTTGTTTTGGCGAGGGGTGGCGTCGCCGCCCCACTCGCTGTCGTCGGGCCGAATGTCCACGCTGCCGTCACCGTCCCAACTTTCGGCCACGTCGGTCACGGCTTCGTCGCGGGTTTCGCTGGGGCTGTCGTCGCTGCTGCTCGATGTGCTGGCGCTTTCACTCACCCGGTCGCCCAAACTCACGTGGGCATCGGCTTGGTCCAGGCCAAAGGCTTCTGCGGGCGCTTCTTCTTCGGCGCGTTCCAAAAAGGGGTTGTCGTCCAGCATCTGGTCGACCTCTTGCGACAGCTCCAGCGTGGACAGCTGCAGCAGGCGTATCGATTGTTGCAACTGGGGCGTGAGCGCCAGGTGCTGGGACATGCGAAGCGACAGGCCGGGTTTCATGGCTTTGCGCTCAGGTCGTGGACGCGGGGGGTGTTCATCACATCCTGAAGTGTTCGCCCAGGTACACCCGGCGCACATCGGCGTTGGCCACAATCTCGTCGGGCGTGCCTTGGGCCAGCACGCGGCCTTCGCTGATGATGTAAGCGTGGTCGCAAATGCCCAGTGTCTCGCGCACGTTGTGGTCGGTGATCAGAACGCCAATGCCGCGTTGCTTGAGGTAAGCGATGATGCGCTGGATCTCGATGACGGCGATCGGGTCAATGCCGGCAAAGGGCTCGTCCAGCAAGATGAAGCGCGGGTCGGTGGCCCGCGCCCGGGCAATCTCCACGCGTCGGCGCTCACCGCCTGACAGCGCCACTGAGGGTGAGTCGCGCAGGTGCTCCACCCGTAAATCTGCCAGCAGTTCGCTCAGGCGTTTTTCCACTTCGTTGCCGCTCAGGGTGCGGCCTTGTGCATCGGTCTGCAGCTCCAAAATGGCCCGTACGTTGTCGGCCACCGACAGTTTGCGAAAGATGGAGGCTTCTTGCGGCAAATAAGACAAGCCCATGCGTGAGCGTTTGTGGATGGGCATGCGTGTGACGTCTTCGCCGTCAATCAGGATCTGCCCGCCATCGGCCCGAACCAGGCCCACGATCATGTAAAACGAAGTGGTTTTGCCTGCGCCGTTGGGGCCTAACAAGCCCACCACTTCGCCCTTGTCAACTTGCACGGACACGTCGTGCACCACCTTTCGGCTGCCGTAAGCTTTCTTCAGGTGGCGCGCTTGCAGGCGGCTGTCGGAGGCAACTGCAGTGCTCATGGTTTTTGTACGGGGACAAGGCCGGGGCTGGCACGCAAGGCGGGTGTGGCAGGTGTATTGGAGTTGGGTGCAGGCGGGGTGTTTCTGGGCGTCAGGATGGCGCGCACGCGTTGCCCGGCGCCGCTCGTGGCCTGGCCGTCGACGGTCATGACTTCGCTGGTGTTGTTGAACACGATGATGTGGCCGTTCAGTTGATCGGCCAGTTGGTTACCACGCAAGATGCGCACCTCGGCTCGTTGATTCAGGGTGACGACATCGGCCTGGTTGTCGTAAGTGATCTGTTCGGCCTCGCCCTCAGTGAATTCGTTCACGCCTTCGCGCTTTTGCCTGAAAAACACCCGTTCGGTGGGGGCGGCCCACAAACGTGCCACCTGCCGGCCTTGGGCGTCTTGCTGCACCTCCATGCGGGCGGCGCGCAACACCAGCGTGCCCTTGGTGGCTTGCACCTTGCCATTGAACTGGGTCAACTGACGCGCCTGGTCATGGCGCATGCTGTCGGCTTCGATGTTCATGGGTTGATCCCGATCGGCTTTTTCGGCATGGCTGGGCATGGCGAGCAAGCTGGCGCACAGCCCCAGCAAGGCCCAATGGGACAGGCGAAAGAGGGGATGTGTTTTGAAGGGCATGAATCTTGCTGATAGTCCTGAACATTGTAGGTGCAAGCGCCCCGCATCACGCCTGCAGTATTGCAAAAATCAAAGGTCGGCTACAAAAAAGCCCACACGGGGCCAGCGGCGGGCTTTAGCGAGTAACCAGCGAGGGTGGGCATCCTGGCGGGACGCCTGGATGCTCAGCGGTTCTGGCGGTTCTGGGCAATCAGCGCATCGGCCACTTGCAGGGCGCGAGGCATGCTGCCCGCCAGTGTGCCGTCGATGTAGTAACGGCCAGCCACGCCCAAAGAGGGCACGCCTTCGATTTTGAAGTCGTTTTGGAGCTGCACGGCACGCTTGGTTTTGGTGGCCACGCCAAAGGACTTGTAGGTCTGCTCGAACTTGGCTTTGTCGATGCCTTGCTTGTCGGCCCAGGCGAGCACAGCCGCATCGGAATTGAGCATCAACTTTTCACCATGGATGGCTGTGAACACGCGGATGTGCATTTTGTCGACCAAATTCATGGCTTCAAGCGTGTAATACAGGCGCTGCTGCGGCACAAAGTCATCCCGGAAGGCCACGGGCACGCGGCGCACCACCACGTCTTTGGGAGCGTTTTTGGCCCATTGCTCGAAGGCGGGTTCAAATTGATTGCAGTGGGGGCAGCTGTACCAGAAGAACTCCAGCACTTCAATTTTGCCGTTGCCCGCCTCGGTCGCCACGGGGCGCTCGAGGGTGATGTAGTCCTTTCCCGAGCGAAAAGCTTGTTGGGCCCAAGCCGATGCGTGGCCCAGCCACGCGGTGACGGACAGCATGGCGGTTGAAAAAAGGCGTCTTTTCATATGAACTTCTGTAGTCAGTGCACCCCGGGGTGCGAAGTGGGTGGTTCAGCGTTGCATGCGAACCAAGGTGTTGTCGATGCCATTGCTGTCGAGCTGGGCGCGAACGCGCTCAGCGAGGTTTTTGTCACTGAAAGGCCCCAAGCGTACGCGGTAAACCACGCGTCCGGCTTGATCCCGCTCAGAAACCTTGGCGTCAAGCCCCAGTAGCGCGAGTTTGGCTTTTTGGGCATCAGCGTCAGCGCCTGTGCGGTAAGCGCCGACCTGCACCACGTAGTCAAACGGGTCGCTGGCATCGACGGGCACTGCGGAAGTGGCAGGCGTGTTCAGTCCCGATTTGGCTTTGGCCAAATCGCCCAATGGGTCGGCCGTCACGGCGGGTCGGGGGGTGGCAGGGGCTTTGTCGGTGGTTTTGTCCGCAGTTTGGGGTGTTGTTGCTGCACTGACATCCGGTGGCGCGGGAGGTTCAGCGGGCGCCTTGGGTTGCAAAACGCTGTTGGGGTTCCAATCCTTGTTCTTTTCGCTTTCCTGCAAGTCTTGCGCGCTGGAGCGGGGCTGGTTTTTGTTGGAAAAAGGCGTTGGCACCTTGGTCACATAAATGGCCACGGCCAAGGCCACTCCCAGGCCCAGCACCAGGCCGATGATGAAGCCCAAAAAAGTACCGCCGCGTTGGCTGTGGATGTTCATGACCGATCCGTTCACATTTTTTGCGGGGCCGACACGCCCAGCACTTTGAGGCCGTTGCGCAGCACCTGCGCGGTGGCAGCGACCAAAGCCAGCCGCGCTTGTTTGACCGCTTCGTCATCCACCAAAATGCGCTCGGCGTCGTAGTAGCTGTGGTATTGCGAGGCCAGGTCGCGCAAATAGAAGGTCACATCGTGCGGCGCAAAGTCGGTGGCGGCCGAGGTCAGCATCTCTGGGTATTTGGCCAAGGCCAGCATGAGCGCGTGGGCCTGCGGGCTTTGCAGGGGCGACAAGTCGGCTTGGGTCAAAGAGTCGGTGTTACCACCCCAGGCCGCAAGCACCGAGCAGATGCGTGCGTGCGCGTATTGCACGTAATACACCGGGTTGTCGTTGTTTTGCGCCAGCGCCAAATCAATGTCAAAGATGTAGTCGGTATCGGGCTTGCGCGACAGCAAAAAGAAACGCACCGCGTCTTTGCTGGTCCACTCGATCAGGTCGCGCAGTGTGACGTAGCTGCCCGCGCGCTTGGAGATCTTGACCTCCTCGCCGCCCCGCATCACACGCACCATGGTGTGCAGCACGTAGTCGGGATAGCCTTCGGGAATTCCGACGTTGGCCGCTTGCAAGCCCGCACGCACGCGGGCAATGGTGCCGTGGTGGTCGGTGCCCTGGATGTTGACCACGCGGGTGAAGCCGCGCTCCCACTTCGCGATGTGGTAGGCCACGTCGGGCACAAAGTAGGTGTAGGTGCCATCGCCCTTGCGCATGACGCGGTCTTTGTCGTCGCCGTAGTCGGTGGACCTGAGCCACAGGGCGCCATCTAGTTCGTAGGTTTTGCCCGCTTCGCGCAGTTTTTGCACGGCTGCATCGACTTTGCCGCTGGTGTACAGACTCGACTCCAGATAGTAATTGTCAAATTGGACGTCAAAGGCTTTCAAGTCCAGGTCTTGCTCGCGGCGTAAATAGGCCACGGCAAACAGGCGCATGCCGTCCAGGTCATTCACATCACCGCTGCCGGTGAACTCGCGGTCGTCCGACTTGACGGTTTTCTTTGCCAGAAATTCGTTGGCGATGTCCTGGATATAGTCGCCGTTGTAGGCAGCCTCGGGCCACTCGGCATCGCCCGGTTTGAAGCCCTTCGCACGCAACTGGGTGGAGTTGGCCAAAGTGCCAATCTGCACACCTGCGTCGTTGTAATAGAACTCGCGGTAAACCTGCTGACCTTGCGTGGTCAGCAGATTGCAAATCGCGTCGCCCAAAGCGGCTTGGCGGCCATGGCCCACATGCAATGGGCCTGTCGGGTTGGCTGAGACGAACTCGACCAGCACTTTGTTGGCTTGGGCGGCTTGGTCGCCAAAACACTCGGCCGCTTGCAGCACTTCGTGCACGACGGCCTGCTTGGCCGCGTCTTTGAGGCGGATGTTGATGAAGCCCGGCCCGGCGATCTCGATGGCGTCCACCCAGCGCTCGAACGCGGGGGTGGCCAGCAAGGCGCTGCGCAGGGTTTCGGACAGCTGCCGGGGGTTTTGCTTGAGGGCCTTGGCGAGCTGCATGGCAGCGGTGCAGGCCAGGTCGCCATGGGCGACCACTTTGGGCGATTCGAAGGCCGCGCGCGCAGCCGCGCCGGTTTGAAGTTTTTCAAGCTCGGCGGCCAAGGCCATGAGCAAATGTTGTTTGGCAGAAAGCATAAGAGACGATTTTACGGGGCCGGGACACGTCAGCACTGCCGGGCAGGCGTCATGGGCGTATTTATGTGCCGCAATTACAGTTGGTCACAACTGCTGTCGCCCAGTGGTCACTTTGACGCGTTAATTTGTGAACTGCACAAACCTGTGCGGTGTTTTTTGTTTTTGGATCATTTTTTGGGAGTCCACTCATGCGTCACACTTTTTCTATAGCCGCTTTGGGTTTTGCCTTGGTTTCTGGCATGGCTTTTGCCGCCGACCCCGTCAAGCCGGCGGCTGCTGCGACTGCCGCTGCGCCAGCAGCATCAGCCCCTGCAGTCGACAAAACACCTCAGCAAAGCAAAATGGCCATTTGCAACAAAGAGGCCGAAGGCAAAAAGGGCGATGAGCGCAAAGCCTTCATGAAAGACTGTCTGAGTGCCAGCAAGCAGGAAAAGCAGCAAAACAAAATGAAGACCTGTAACGCCGAAGCTGCTGGCAAAAAAGGCGACGAACGCAAGGCCTTCATGTCTGAGTGCTTGAAGAAGTAAAAGCAAGTCCCAAGTTTCTCGCCATGTGTGTGATGCGCCCGCTCTCGCGGGCGCATTCATTTTTTGGGTGGACGAATCGATGGGCGATGGGGTGGGTCACACGCCCTCAACGCCATGGTCCTTCGCGGTCTTTATTCCCTCAGTCTTTGGCCACTTGCCAGTAACCGGGCTGTGCGTAGTGGTGTTTGAGGTCATCGATCCACAGTCGCACGCGCAGCGGCAAGTGCTTGCGCTGCGGAAACACCACGTAAATGCCATTGGGCGGGGCGGCAAAGTCTTCCAGAACGGCCACCAGTTGGCCTGACCGAATTTCGCTTTCCACTTCCCAGGTACTGCGCCAGGCGATGCCGTAACCGGCCAGGCACCAGTCGTGCAGCACCTGCCCATCCGAGCAGTCGAGCGGCCCACCTAGGCGCAGGTGCACCACATCGCGACCAACGTCCGTTGGGTTGCGAAAGGCCCAGCCCCGGGTTTGCGAAGCGTCGCTCGACAAGGTCAGGCAATCGTGTTGCAGCAGGTCTGAGGGTTGCAAGGGCGTGCCTCGTTTGGCCAAATAGGCCGGGGTGGCCACGCACAGGCGGCGGTTGTCGGCCATGCGCACGCTCACCAATGAAGAGTCGGGCAAATCGCCCACGCGGACCGCGCAGTCAAAACCTTCTGCCGCCAGGTCGACCACGCGGTCGCTCAGGTTGAGTGAAATCGAGACATCGGGGTGCAGTTCGCGAAAGCGCGGCACCAAGGGGGCAACATGCCTGCGACCGAAACCGGCTGGGGCCGTGATGCGCAAATGTCCGCTGGCTTTGATGCCGCCTGCCGACACGCTGGCTTCGGCGTTGGCCACGTCCGAGAGCAAGCGCTGACAATCTTCCAAAAAAGCGCTGCCTTCGTGCGTCAAGGTGATGCGCCGCGTGGTGCGCACCAGCAGCTTCACACCCAGATTTTCTTCCAGCGCATCCAGCCTGCGTCCGATGATGGCCGGAGCCACGCCTTCGGCCCGAGCGGCGGCAGTCAAGCTGCCTTTGGTGGCGACCGCGACAAAGGTTTCGAAGGCTTTGAGCTTGTCCATGTGAGCTGATTATGCGGGTTCTGGTTTGTAATTTGGCCTACTTGGCGTTCAATGGGTCTGTTTGAGTCAAGTGCGCCAGCCTTTGGGCAGCCCTGCCGCGGGCGTCATGCCGTACAGCGGTTCGCCGGGGAGACCAGCTTTCAGGGGCTCGCGCGCGGCCATGAGTTGGTTCAGGTCAATCCCGGTGGTCACACCCATGGCTTCGAACATGAACACCAGGTCTTCGGTCACCACATTGCCCGAAGCCCCGGGCGCATAAGGGCAGCCGCCCAAGCCCCCAAGCGAGCTGTCAAACTTGCGCACGCCTGCCTCGTAGGCAGCCAGAGCATTGGCCAGTCCCAAGCCCCGGGTGTTGTGCAGGTGGGCCGAGCCGGTGAGGGGGCCGATTTCCTGAAACATGCGTTTGAATAAACGCTGCACCTGCGCAGGGTTGCCCATGCCGGTGGTGTCCGACAGGCCAATTTCGTCTACCCCCGCTTGCGCCAGTTGCACCGCCAAACGCAGCACATCGGCTTCAGGCACTTGGCCTTGCAAGGTGCAGCCAAAGGCGGTGGACAGGCCCACTTCTACCGGCACGCCGGGCGCAATCTGGTCGCGCAGGCGCAAGACCGCTTTGACTTCTTCGACCATGCCCTCGGGCGTTTTTCGCACATTGGCCATCGAGTGGGCCGGGCTGGCCGAAACGGGCAGGGTGAGCTTTTGGGCGCCAGCAGTCAGAGCGGCCTGCGCGCCGCGCACGTTGGGCACCAGCGCCATGATGCGCACCCCGCTGTGGCGCCGTGCGTGTTGTACCACCTGTGCGGCATCGGCCATTTGCGGTAAGAGTTGGGCGGGCACAAACGAGGCCACTTCAATCTCGCGCAGGCCCGCCGCCGCCAATGCGTCGATCCAGCGCAGTTTGTCGGCGGTGGGCATGATGGCCTTGACCGACTGCAGGCCATCGCGCGGGCCGACTTCGCTGATCAGGATTTCTGGGCTTGGGAGTCGTGTCATGCCTGAATTATTGATCCGTGACTGAAGCCATCAGTTTTGTCATCCCGGAATTGATCCGGGATCCATGTTTTGCCGTCAGCTGTCGTGAAAGCTCAGAAGATGGACCTCCCCCGGTTCAAGCCCGGGGTGACAGATATGACACGGGTTGACAAACGTTGCCAATGGGTAAGCACAGGTGGGCCACCACTTGTGCTTAAAAGTCATGGGTCTATGAAGATCTGGCGGGTTTATCAGCGTCTAAATTTAGAATAGAGTGTTTGGTCCCTTGGGCTCCATGGCAGCTTGCCTGCTTTGAACAGAGGTTCCCCCCCCCATTTTTTGACTTGACCCCAGAGGTTTTCATGACTGCACGCACCGCGATTCACAACCTGCAAGTGGCCAACCCACTGCTGAGTTTCATCAATGACCAGATGCTGCCCGCCACCGGCGTGGGCAAAGACAAGTTCTGGCAAGGCTTCAACGACCTCGTGGCCGATTTGGCCCCGAAAAACATCGCCTTGCTGGCCGAGCGTGACCGCATCCAGACCGCCATGGACCAGTGGCACACCGCCAACCCCGGTCCGGTCAGCGATGCCAAGGCCATGAAGGCCTACCGCAAATACCTGAGCCAAATTGGCTACCTGGTGCCCGAGCCCAAAAACGCCCAAGCCTCCACCGCCAACGTAGACGCCGAACTGGCCAAGCTCGCGGGCCCTCAGTTGGTGGTGCCGATCCTGAACGCTCGATACGCCCTGAACGCGGCCAACGCCCGTTGGGGCAGCTTGTATGACGCGCTGTATGGCACCGATGCGATCAGCGAGGCCGACGGCTGTGAAAAAGGCTCGGGTTACAACCCCCAGCGCGGCGCCAAAGTCATCGACTACTGCCGCAACGTGCTCGATCGCTGCGCACCTCTGAAGACCGGCTCGCATGTGGGCAGCAAGGGCTACGCCGTGAAAGCGGGCAAGCTGGTGGTCACCTTGGCCAATGGCAAAAACACAAGCTTGGCGAATGACAAGCAATTCGTGGGCTACACAGGTGACGCCAAGGCTCCAGCCTCCGTGCTGTTCGTGCACAACGGCATCCACCTCGATCTGCAAATCAACAAGTCCACCCCCATCGGCCAAACCGACCCGGCTGGCGTGTCCGATCTGATCGCTGAAAGCGCTTTGTCCACCATCCTCGACCTCGAAGACTCGGTCGCCGCAGTGGACGCCGATGACAAGGTGCTGGCCTATGCCAACTGGCTGGGCATCTTGCAAGGCAGTCTGAGCGAAGAAGTGCAAAAGGGCGGCAAGACGTTCACCCGCACCATGAACGGCGACCGCGAGTACACCAAGCCTGCTGGCAAAGGCACCGTGAAATTGCACGGCCGCTCGCTCATGTTTGTACGCAACGTCGGTCACCTTATGACCAACCCCGCCATCCTCTACAAAGCCGCCGACGGCAGCACCAAAGAGATCCCTGAAGGCATCCTGGACGCGATGATCACCGTGACCTGCGCCTTGGTCGACTTGCAGAAAAAGTCGTCGCACCCCCTGCGCAACAGCCGCACTGGCAGCGTCTACATCGTCAAGCCCAAAATGCACGGACCCAAAGAGGTGGCCTTTGCCGACGAGCTGTTTGGTCGCGTGGAAAAAGTCATCGGCATGAAGCCTTCCACCGTCAAGCTGGGCATCATGGACGAAGAGCGCCGCACCAGCGCCAACCTCAAAGCCTGTATCGCTGCCGCCAAGAGCCGCGTGGCCTTCATCAACACCGGCTTTTTGGACCGCACCGGTGACGAAATGCACACTTGCATGCTGGCGGGTCCCGTCATGCGCAAGGGCGACATCAAGAACAGCACCTGGCTGGGCGCCTACGAGAAGAACAACGTCAACGTGGGCTTGGCCTGCGGCCTGCGCGGCCGTGCCCAGATCGGCAAAGGCATGTGGGCCATGCCCGACCTGATGGCCGACATGCTGAAGGCCAAAATTGGCCACCCCATGGCCGGTGCCAACACCGCCTGGGTGCCCAGCCCCACCGCCGCCACGCTGCACGCCATGCACTACCACCAAGTGGACGTGCCTGCACTGCAAAAGCAGATGGAAAAGGCGGTCGCCAAGCAAGACCCCAAAGAGCTGCGCGACGAAACCCTCAACCAGTTGCTGCAATTCCCTGTGGTGGCCAAAGACGCCGCCAACTGGACGGCTGAAGACAAACAAAAGGAACTCGACAACAACGCCCAAGGCATCCTGGGTTATGTGGTGCGCTGGGTGGACCAGGGCGTGGGCTGCTCCAAGGTGCCCGACATCAACGGCGTGGGCCTGATGGAGGACCGCGCCACGTTGCGCATCTCCAGCCAGCACATGGCCAACTGGATGCAGCACGGTGTGGTGACCGAAAAGCAAGTCAAGCAAACCATGCAGCGCATGGCCGCTGTGGTGGACGCGCAAAACGCGGGTGACGCGGCTTACCAGCCCATGGCCGCTAATTTTGCCAAGTCGGCCGCCTACAAAGCCGCTTGCGACCTGGTGTTTAAAGGCAAGGCTCAACCCAGTGGCTATACCGAGCCTTTGCTGCACGCATGGCGTCTGAAGGTCAAGGCGGCCTGAACGCACTGGCGTCAGACGCGGTCTGACACTTGAAGAAACGGCTTCTTCGGGAGCCGTTTTGCTGTGCGTCATGTGTTGCGGTGCCTCGAATGCCTGAAAATAGGATTTTTGGAGTGCGCGATGCGCTGGATTGACCGGATACCCAAATGGTTGTTGGTGGCAGTGGCCGTTTACTTGGCTGTGGCCCCCTTCGTGCCCGAGCCTCACTTGACCGAAAAATGGCGCATGCTTTTGGACGGTACTTTGAGCAAACCCATCGACATTTTTGACTTCTTCTTGCACAGCACGCCCCTGGTGGTGCTGGCCATTCGCCAGTGGCGCGATGTGCAGTGGCACCGTCAGGGTAAGGACTGAGTGCCTATTCCCATGACCCAGCCCTTAACCACTCTAGATCCTTGCCGCTGTCCCTTGTGTGGCCAGCCCAACGCCTGCACCATGATGACGCCGGGCCAGGTGGCATCCGGCCCTTGCTGGTGCACGCTGGTGCAGTTCAGCGCCGATTTGTTGAAACAGGTGCCTGAGGCGGCTCGCAACAAGGCCTGCATTTGTGCGGCCTGTGTGGCCGCATCGCACGCCCCAAGTCTTGAACCATCGCAAGACTTCTTGCAGACGAGGCGCGCATGACCCAGGCCCATGGCCCGCACAGCCTGCAGGCCCTGCAAGCGCGCTATGGCGAGCGGCACCGCTGGTTGTTGCTGCTGTCGGTGATGCTCGGCTCCATGGCGGCGGTCATGTCGTCGACCATCCTGAATGTGGCCATCCCCGACATGAGCACGCACTTCACCTTGGGGCAAAGCCGGGTGCAGTGGGTCACCTCGGGTTTCATGGTGGCCATGACGGTGTCCATGCTCACCACGCCCTGGCTGCTGTCGCGCTACGGCTACCGCCGGGTGTACGAGGTGTGCATGTGGTTGCTGCTGGGTGGCGGGGTGGTGGGTGGCTTGGCCAACGACTTTCCGCTGGTCATGGCCGCACGCGTGGCCGAAGGCTTGGCTGCGGGTGTGGTGCAGCCCATACCGGCCATCATCATCTTGCGTGCTTTTGCGTCAGAAGAGCAGGGCCGCGCCAGTGGCTTGTTCGGTGTGGGTGTGGTGATGGCCCCCGCCATTGGCCCCAGCATTGGCGGGGTGCTGGTCGATGTGTTCGGCTGGCGCTCGATTTTTTTCATGGTGGTGCCGCTGGCCATGGTGGCGCTGTGGCTGTCGCGCCGCTACGTGCCCACCTCGGCCCCGGGCGGTGTTCAGGCCGATGCCGACAGCCCGGGGCTGGACTGGATCGGGCTGGCGCTGGCCAGCGCCTCCACCTTGATGCTGCTCAACGGACTGGTGCAGTTGCGTGGCGATGACGCATCCGTGGCTTTCGTGCTGCTGGCGATGGCCTGCTTGGGCATGGCGGTGTTTGTCGTTTGGCAGCGGCATTTACTGAAGCCGCGCCGACGCGTGCGCCCCGCCTCTTCGGGTCGAAAAGCCAAGTCCTTGCGCCAGGCCCGCCAAGTCCGGCGTGGCCCGCTCATGAACCTGCAGGTGTTTGGCCACCGCCATTTCGCCATGGGGGCACTGGTCTCTTTCACCTACGGTATCGCGTTGTTTGGCTCCACGTATTTGTTGCCGGTTTACATGCAGATGGGCCTGGGGTTGTCGCCGTCTTACATTGGTGCGGCCTTGTTGCCAGCTGGCATTCTGCTGGCCTTGACCATCGCGGCGGTGGGGCGTTTGTCGCATCGCATGCCGCCCGCCCATTGGGTGAGTTGGGGCCTGGCCTTGCTGGCGCTGTCGTTTGCGCTCATGCCCTTGGTCCACCCGGCGGCGGGCTTGGCTTTGCTCTGGATTTTGGTCATCCTCGGGCGTATTGGTCTGGGCTTCATCTTGCCTTCGCTCAACCTGGGGGCTTTACGCGGTTTGCCCAAGGACCTGATCCCACAGGCTTCCAGCGTGATTGGCTTTGTGCGCATGCTGGGCGGTGCGGCAGGCGTGAGCATTTGCGCCATCGTGCTGGAGTGGCGTTTGGCGGTGTATGCCCATGCGTCAAGCCATCTGGCCAGCGCCGATTTGCGCGCCTTCAACGAGACCTTTGTTTTCCTGGCCACCATGACTGCGCTGGCTTTGCTGGCCGCATGGAAAATGGCCGAGCCTGTAGCCGCAACCGTCAAGGATTGACCCATGTGCCAACTGCTCGGCATGAACGCCAACACCCCGACCGATGTGACTTTCAGCTTCAGCGGCTTTGCCCAGCGCGGCGGTCACACCGACCATCACGGCGACGGCTGGGGCATTGCCTTTTTTGAAGGGCAGGGCGTGCGTCACTTTGTGGATCACCAAAGCGCCAGCAGCTCGCCGATTGCCGAGCTGATCCGGCGTTACCCGATCAAAAGTCAGAACGTGATTGCCCACATCCGCAAGGCCACACAAGGCGAAGTCAGCCTGGAAAACTGCCACCCCTTTGTGCGCGAACTGTGGGGCCGCTACTGGGTGTTTGCCCACAATGGCAACCTGGTGGACTACGCGCCGCGCTTGCATGGCAGCTTCAAGCCCGTGGGTCAGACCGACAGCGAGCGGGCGTTTTGCTGGCTCATGCAAGAACTGGCCAAGTCACACGCCAGCGTGCCCAGCGTGAACGAACTCAGCTGCACCTTGCGTGAGCTGGTGCCGCAGATCGCCAGACATGGCACTTTCAACTTTTTGCTGTCCAACGGCCAAGCGCTGTGGTCGCACGCCAGCACCCACTTGCACTATGTGCTGCGCAGGCACCCGTTCAGTCGTGCCACGCTGAGCGACGAAGACCTGAGCATGAACTTTGCCGAGCACACTCGAGAGACCGATCGGGTGGCCGTGGTGGTCACGCAGCCGCTCACCACCGATGAAAGCTGGGTGCCGTTTGAGCCGGGTCGGGTTTACACCTTTGAAGGCGGTGGTTTGAACCCGTAGGGGAGATTTCAACCTGTCTCTTGAGGCTTTACAGCGCCGCTTCCACCTCGTCCATGAACAGCGCCGCCACATCGCATTTCATCTGGTCGGTGATTTCCTGAAAGCTAGTCGGGCTGGTCACGTTGTTTTCGGTCAGGCTATCGCCAATGATGTCCAGGCCCTCCAGCATCAGGCCGAGTGCAAACAGGATCGGTCCCAGCGTTTCTGCAATTTCACGGTCACGCGCCGAGATGGGCTGGGCCACGCCCTTGCCGCCTGCGGCCAGGTTGCCGCGCACTTCGCCGCCTTGCGGGATGCGGGCCAGGCAAAAGGGCACGG
>CAJBLW010000267.1 GCA_903953985.1 uncultured Burkholderiales bacterium | reverse complement strand
TCCAAATCATTGATCGATGATCCGCTGCCTTTGGGTTGCTTAGTTTGCAGCCAAAGTTTCTGTCTCGTGTCGTTGATGCTGGCGCATCAGGAGGTTGTCTGCGCCAGCACGGGTGGGCTCCGTTGCAGAGGAGCTGCGAGAATGTCGTCACGCCTTCGGTCTGGGTCTTCAAACCGGTTGCCCCTTGTGATCCAGATCTTGACTTCGTGTGCCGTGCGTGTGCACTTCATGTTCAAAAATGCCTTCAATGCAGCAAATTTCAGAAGAAAAAGACAGCAGCCACCCGCCACCAAGCCCGTGGCGTTTAAGTGTTGCTCCCATGATGGACTGGACCGATCGGCATTGCCGTTTTTTCCACCGCCTGTTGACCCGCCACACCTTGCTCTACACCGAAATGGTGACCACCGGTGCTTTGCGACACGGCAGTGTGCAGCGGCATTTGCGCTTCAACGCCGAGGAACACCCCGTGGCATTGCAATTGGGCGGCAGCGATGCGGCCGATCTGGCCCATGCCGCCAAGCTGGGGCAAGAATGGGGTTACGGCGAAATTAACCTGAACTGCGGCTGCCCTTCAGACCGTGTGCAGCGCGGTGCGTTTGGCGCTTGCCTGATGAACGAGCCGCAAACCGTGGCCGATGGTGTGAAAGCCATGCTCGATGTCGTGGATGTGCCGGTGACGGTGAAGCACCGCATTGGCTTGGACCGCATCGAGAGCTACGATTTTGTGCGCGACTTTGTGGGTACCGTGAGCGAGGCCGGCTGCCGGGTTTTCATCGTGCACGCCCGCAATGCCTGGCTCGATGGCCTGAGTCCTAAGGAAAATCGCGAGATCCCGCCGCTGCGCTATGAATTGGCCTACCAGCTCAAACAAGATTTTCCGGGACTGGTGATTGCCGTGAACGGCGGCATCAAGACCAACGAAGACATCGCCAGCCATTTGCAGCATGCCGACGGTGTGATGGTCGGGCGCGAGGCCTATTACAACCCATGGCTTTTGGGCACTTGGGACGCCGCATTTTTCGGCGACGCCCATGAAGTGCCCAGCCGCGAAGCGGTGGAAGAGGCCATGGTCGACTACATGGAGCGAGCCTTTGCCGAAGACGGCTGCCCTTGGTATGCAATTGCGCGGCACATGCTGGGTCTTTACCACGGGCAACGCGGTGGTCGCTTGTGGCGGCAAGTGTGGAGCGACCACAAACTCAAGCCCTTGCCGCCGCGTGAGGTCTGGCAGCTGGCCCGCGCTGCGTTGGCGCGGGGAGCGGTGGTCACCGACTGAACCAGCGACACGGGCGCATGCTTTGGCCGTCGCCAATGTCTGTTGATCAATTCACACAGCATGGCGGACTAACCCAAGGCAGCGTCAAGCCCTTTCAATACTGCCGCGTCCAGACCAAGCCCACATGCTTGGGGCTGACAAATGGCGTGAGCAAGTACTTGTCAGTAGACCAGGCTCCCAATGCAGCACCCAGAACATGCCAAGTCACATCCAGTTGGGCGCCATGTCGCCTGTCGGGCTTGGCGAAATTGCGTTGCTCGGTGAGCACAATTACGGCAGAGCTGGCGGCAAAGCCGATCCAGGCGCGGTGCTCCGACTCCTGAAAACTTCGGGTCACCACGCCCGCCAACAAGCCGCCACCGACCAAATGGCTGAGCTCACTGGACAAACCATCGTAGGCTTGACTGTTCCCAGCAAACAACAACAAAACCATCAAGGCCAGCTTTTTCATGAGATTCCCAGTGCGTCAAAAGATGCTTGCCAGCCTAGTCCTTTGTGTTGGCTGCGTATTGACTCAGGTCATGTGACATCAAAAACCTGAGTGTCGCTTTCGCGAAAGCCTATGGGGTTGTTACGATTGATTGACGGACGCAGATGCAGTCGAATCTGATAGGTACTTTCAATTTTCTAAAGCTTTTAAAGGGATTAGCCCATGCTGTCATCATCGCCTAAGGGCGCTTGGACCCTTGCTTTCGTTGCACTCCTCGGTACGACAGCCCAAGCCCGCGTCACGCGCATCGTGATCGACGAAACCAAACCCATGCCAGTGGCCACGGGCAGTGCGGCCCCTATTGCCTACGAACAAATTGCCGGAAGGGCCTTTGGCGAGCTGGACGCCAAACTCCCACAAAACGGCATCATCCAGGACATCGAGCTGGCCAAAGACGCCGACGGCAAGGTCCGCTACGTGGCCTCCTTTGTGATCTACAAGCCCGTCAACCTCAAAGACGCCAGCGGCCTCATGTGGCACGATGTACCCAACCGCGGCCGAGTGTTCCCCTATGCCGAGCAAGAATTTGCCATGGGTGACATTGGCTTGGCCAGTGGATGGCAGGGCGATAACGCAGGCGCGACCCAGGTCAAGGCTCAGGCCACGGTCAATGGCCTGCAGTTCCTGCAAGTGCCCGTGGCCAAAAATCTTGACGGCTCCAAAGTCACAGGCCAAGTGTTTGGGCGCATCGTCAACCGCACAGGCCCCGATTCGCAGCCCTTGATGGTGCAAACCAACCCATTGCCCTACAAGCCAGCGAGCCTTGACACAAGCAAAGCCACCTTGGTATCGCGCGGGCGCGAAAACATGAACGGCGAAGTCTTTGATGAACAAGCAAAGCTGGCCCGATGTGCCCCGGCAACAACTTTGGCCAAGGCCTGTTGCCCGCCAACCCCGTGCCGCACAAAGAAACCGTCAATGCCTTGCGCATGCATTTTCGCAACTGGGTCATGAAAGGCACAGAGCCACCAGCCAGCCAATACCCCTTGCTGGCCAAGAACCAATTGGCCATTGCAGAAAAAACAGCGCTGGGCTACCCCACTCTGCCGGGTCTGCGCCCCACTGTGCCTGAGCGGGACTTCATCATGCCGGTACACGACTACGACTGGGGCCCAGGCTTCAGAGCTATCGATGGCTCGGGTGTGCCCAGCAACTCGCCCCCAAAAATCAAGCAAGTTTTACCGATGTATGCCCCCAAGGTTGATGCAGATGGCAACGAAGTCGGCGGCGTCCCCGTCGTTTTGCTCGATGCCCCGCTGGGTACCTACCTCGGTTGGAACGTGACCGCAGATGGCGCGCGCCCCTTCCACAAAGGTGAGATTTGCAACTATGTGGGTGGCATGGTGCCTTTTGCCAAAACAGCCGCAGAGCGCCAAGCCCAAGGCGACACCCGCTTGTCTTTGCAAGAGCGCTATGGCTCGCACGAAGGCTATGTGCAAGCTGTGGTG
>CAJBLW010000266.1 GCA_903953985.1 uncultured Burkholderiales bacterium | reverse complement strand
TCGATCAGGCCTTCTTGCTTTGGGCGTAGTCGATCGCAGCTTGCACCGTGGTGATTTTTTCTGCGTCTTCGTCAGGAATTTCGATGCCAAACTCGTCTTCGAGTGCCATCACCAGTTCCACCGTGTCCAGGGAGTCTGCACCCAGATCGGCCACGAAGGCTTTTTCGTTGGTGACTTGTGACTCTTCAACGCCAAGTTGTTCGGCAATGATTTTCTTGACACGTGCTTCGATATCGCTCATGGGGTCCCTCTGAGGGTTGTGAAAAAAGAAGATTTTACCTGTCCGGAAGGGTATTCCAGAAATCAGGCCATGAACATGCCACCGTTGACATGCAATTCCTGTCCGGTGACATAGCCTGCACCCGGGCCAGCCAAGTAGGCGACCGCATGCGCGATGTCATCGGGTTGTCCCAAATGGCCCAGAGGAATCTGGCCCAACAAGGCTTTGTGTTGTTCTTCGGGCAAGCTGGCGGTCATGTCCGTGGCAATGAAACCAGGGGCCACGCAGTTCACGGTGATGTTGCGGCTGCCCAGTTCACGGGCCAAAGCGCGGGTCATGCCCGCGACACCAGCCTTGGCCGCGGCGTAGTTGGCCTGCCCGGGGTTACCCGAGGCGCCCACCACACTGGTAATGCTGATGATGCGGCCATAGCGCTGCTTCATCATGGGGCGCATCACGGCGCGGCTCATGCGAAACACAGCCTTGAGGTTGGTGTCGAGCACCGCGTCCCAATCGTCGTCCTTCATCCGCATGGCCAAGGTGTCGCGGGTGATTCCTGCGTTGTTGACCAGCACCTGCAAACCGCCGTGCTCTTTGACGATGGTGTCGATCAGCGCAGCGCCAGCGTCAGCGTCATTGACATTCAGGTTGGCCCCCCGGCTGCCAGGGAAAGCCGACAGGGCCTGACTGACTTTGGCTGCCCCCTCATCGCTGGTGGCGGTGCCAATCACCACATAGCCTTGTTGAGCCAGATGCAATGCGATGGATGCACCGATGCCGCGAGATGCGCCCGTGACCAGTGCAATTTGTTTTTGTGCTTCGCTCATGCCAGGATTCCTTTCACTTCAGCCAGCGTAGCGGGGTCGTACAGCGCCACACCGTTCAATTCTGCGTCAATGCGCTTGATCATGCCCGCCAGAACTTTGCCAGGGCCGCATTCGACCACGGTATTGACGCCACGCCCCTTGATGGCCTGCACGCACTCCACCCAGCGCACCGGGCCAAAGGCCTGACGGTAAAGCGCGTCGCGAATACGGTCGGCGTCGGTTTCAATGGCCACATCGATGTTGTTGAGCACCGGGATCTGCGGCATACCCAAGGCCAGGGTGGCCAATTTTTCGCGAAGCTTTTCGGCCGCAGGCTTCATCAGACTTGAGTGAAACGGGGCCGACACGGGCAATATCAGCGCGCGCTTGGCGCCCATGCCTTTGAGCACTTCGCAGGCTTTGTCCACGGCGGCTTTGCTGCCAGCGATCACGGTTTGCGCAGCGTCGTTGAAGTTCGCAGCTTCCACCACTTCGGGGCTGCCTGCTGGGAAAGAGGCTTGCGCCTCCCTGCAGCCGGCGATGACTTTGTCCGAAGCCAAACCCAAAATGGCGGCCATGGCCCCAACGCCCACGGGCACAGCTTCTTGCATGGCAGCGGCGCGCAGGCGCACCAAGGGCGTAGCTTGCGCCAGTGTCAACACACCCGAAGCCACGAGGGCGCTGTACTCGCCCAATGAGTGACCGGCCACAACCGACGGCTTGACACCGCCCTCGGCCAACCAAGCGCGGTAAGCCGCCACCGCCGACACCAGCATCACCGGTTGGGTGTTGGTGGTCATTGCCAATGCTTCTTTGGGGCCTTCATGAATCAGCTGGGCCAAGTCTTCGCCCAAAGAGTCAGAAGCTTCTTTGAGGGTTTCGAGCACCACAGGGTGGTCGCCCCAGGCGTCCAACATGCCCACCGATTGGGAGCCCTGACCGGGAAAAACAAAAGCAAATGAAGTCATGTGCAAATGGGATATTTGAAAAAAATCAGGGTAAGCGTGCCGCGCAACAATGCCCCAAGCATGTCAATGCCATCGCGTATCAATAACGCAAGAGGACTGAGCCCCAAGTGAAGCCCCCGCCTACGCCTTCGAGCATAAGGATCTGGCCACGCTGGATTCGCCCGTCGCGAACAGCCGTGTCCAGCGCCAGCGGAATCGAGGCAGCCGAGGTGTTGCCGTGCTGATCTACCGTCACCACCACCTTGTCAGCGCTCATCTTGAGCTTTTTGGCTGTGCTTTGCATGATGCGGATGTTGGCTTGGTGCGGGATCAGCCAGTCGATATCGGATTCGGTCAAATTGGCCTTGGAAAGACTGGCGCGGGCCGTATCTTCAAGCACGCCCACCGCCAGTTTGAACACGGCCTGACCGTCCATCTTGAGAACGGGATCGCCCAGAATGCCGCCCCGGTTGACGTGCCCTGGTACACACAAAATGTCTTTGTATTTGCCGTCAGCGTGCAAATCAGTGGCCAAAATGCCGGGCCGTTCAGACGCCTCAAGCACGACCGCTCCTGCACCGTCACCGAACAACACACAAGTGGTTCTGTCTTTGAAGTCCAAGATGCGACTGAAAACTTCTGCGCCAATGACCAGCGCCCGCTTCGCCGAGCCGGTCTGGATCATGGCGTCAGCCACCGTGAGGGCATAAATGAAGCCACTGCATACCGCTTGAACGTCAAACGCCGGACAGCCTGCGGTGCCCAGTTTGTTTTGTACCATGGTCGCCACAGACGGGAACACCATGTCGGGCGTGGACGTACCCACAATGATCAGGTCGATTTCACTCGCTGACAAGCCGGCAGCATCCAAAGCTTTGCGAGCGGCTTCTGTGGCCAGATCACTGCACCCCTGATCATCGGCTGCAAAATGCCGGGCACGGATACCCGTGCGCTCAACAATCCAGTCGTCGGAGGTTTCAACCCCTTGCAAGGCGAGGTCGCCAGCCAGATCGGCGTTGCTCAAGCGGTTTTCAGGCAGGTAGCTGCCGGTGCCAATGATGCGTGAATAAATTCTCATAGGGGTGTGACCACTGTTTCAGCCCGCTCGGCCTGCGCACCCATCAACAAAGGGGCGGCATGGGCGATGCGCTCACGAACGCGGTCCAGCAATTGGTTTCGGCCTGCATCATAAGCCCGGTTTAGAGCCGTTTCGAAAGCGATCTCGTCTGCCGATCCGTGACTCTTGAAAACCAGGCCGCGCAAACCCAGCAAGGCTGCGCCGTTGTATCGGCGGTGGTCGACGCGATTTTTAAATGCAGAAAGCACTGGATAAGCCAAAACTGCAACCATTTTGGTGAAAATATTTCGAGAAAACTCATTTTTCAAAAAACCACCGATCATGGTGGCCAGGCCTTCGCTCGCCTTCAGCGCCACGTTGCCGACAAAGCCATCACAAACCACAATGTCCACAGTGCCTTTGAAAATATCGTTGCCTTCAACATTGCCGTGAAAATTCAAGTCCCCGGAGTTGCCCGCAGAACGCAGCAATTCGCCTGTTTTTTTGATGATTTCATTGCCTTTGATGGCTTCTTCGCCAATATTAAGCAAACCGACCGAAGGCTGGTCCTTGTTTTGCAACACAGAAACCAAGGCTGAACCCATGACTGCAAATTGGAGCAAATGCTCGGGTGTGCAGTCCACATTAGCGCCCAAATCGAGCATGGTGGTTCCGCCACCCTTGAAGTTGGGCATCTGGCCCGCAATGGCGGGACGGTCAATCCCGTCCATGGTCTTGAGTACATAACGGGCAATTGCCATCAAAGCGCCCGTATTTCCCGCCGAGACAGCGGCGGCAGCATTGCCATCACGCACCTGCTCGATGGCCACACGCATGGAAGAGTCTTTTTTCTTGCGCAAGGCGACTTCGAGCGAGTCGTCCATTTCCACCACTTCGGTGGCCACCACCACCTCGGCTCGAGGATCGGCAAAACCAGCGAGTTCCTCTGCTCGGCCAACCAACAAGAGGCGGGCGTCCGAGTGTGTAGACAGAAAACGTCGGCAAGCCGCCAGCGTGACGCGGGGGCCGTGGTCGCCGCCCATGCAATCGACAGCCAGAGTGATCGGGGTGGGCGAGGTCATGGAATCCTTGGGCTGAAAACCGGGCAATGCAAAGCAAAAGCCACAAAAACAAAAGCCCGAGGCTACTCAAAAAAGTAGCGCCGGGCCTCTTGAGGCTTGAGGGCTGACGCCGATCAGGCTTCAGACTTGTTTTTCAGCACTTGGCGGCCACGGTAGAAACCGTTGGGGCTGATGTGGTGACGCAGGTGTGTTTCGCCTGTTGTGGGTTCAACAGCAATGCCTGGCACATTCAGGGCATTGTGCGAACGGTGCATTCCGCGCTTAGAGGGCGATTTTTTGTTTTGCTGAACGGCCATGATGGCTCCTTGGAAGCTTGTGGAGGCCGCGCCAATAAAAACGCAGCTTCTGGTTGATCGGAGTGTCACCCGGTAGAACTGGGCGAAGCCATTGATTATAACCTAAGCCGGGCCAGATGGGATACAGACTTTTGACCTCTTTAAGTGGACTTGTCTGATTTAAGACCCGCAAGAACCCCAAAGGGGTTGGGTCGCTGCGCTGCAACTTCGAATTCAGGGTCTGCCACAGACATTGGCATTGCTTCGGGGCACTCCCCGTGCAAAGGCACCAGGGGCAAGGACAAAATCAACTCATCTTCGATCAGTGCCAGGGCGTCAAAGTCGCGGCTGATGACCAGAATGTCTTCTTCAGCCTCATCGTCCAGCGCCATCGCTGTGGCTTCATCGGTGACAAAACGGAAATTCCGACTGGCCTGCACCGTCTCCAGCACCGGCGTCAGACAGCGCTGGCATTGCATGGGCAAATGAACCACCGCTTTCAAATCCAGCCAGATTTGGTCAGCGCCGCCGGCTTGCGAGACCGATCGACCTTGCAGTTCCCAAACCACTGGCCCAGCAAGCATGTCACTGCCGAACAATTCCTGAGCCAATCGCGGCCA
The DNA here is from genome assembly GCA_903953985.1 of uncultured Burkholderiales bacterium. Taxonomy (GTDB): domain Bacteria; phylum Pseudomonadota; class Gammaproteobacteria; order Burkholderiales; family Burkholderiaceae_C; genus Limnohabitans_A. The sequence continues at coordinate 400 of CAJBLW010000266.1, read as the reverse complement.
ATCGGCCAGCACGCCCTGCCCATTCAGGCTCAACGTGCCACGGGCAAAAGTCACCACATCCAGGTGTTGGGGTTCCAATTTTTTTTCCATGGCTGCAGTGTAAGAGAATCACCCATCTGAATTTCACCAAGGCCAGCGCTTTGACCTCGATCTTGACTACAACTGCCCCCACTGCCCGTCCAGTGGTGCTGGGCTCGACCTCGCGTTACCGGCGCGAACTCCTCGAGCGCCTGCGCATCCCTTTTACCGTGAGTGCGCCCGGCGTGGACGAAACACCCCATCCGGGGGAAGCGCCACAGGCCTTGGCCCGACGACTGGCCCTGGCCAAAGCCCGGGCCGTGGCAGCTTTGCACCCCGAGGCGGTGGTGATTGGCTCAGACCAAGTGGCCGATTTGGCGGG
>CAJBLW010000265.1 GCA_903953985.1 uncultured Burkholderiales bacterium | reverse complement strand
CCGGTGGTCATCGAAAACAAACCCGGCGCGGGTGCCATCATTGGTATTGATGCGGTGGCCAAGTCACCCGCCGATGGTTATACCTTTGTCATGAGCACATCGGGCACGTTTTGGCAAAACCGCGTTCTTTATTCCAAACTGCCTTACAACCTGGACAAAGACCTCACGCCAGTGACTGTATTCCCGTCCGGCCCACTGGTGGTGGGCATCCCCGACAAGATCCCGGCCAAAAACATGGCCGAGTTCGTGGCCTGGGCCAAAAAGAATCCAACCTCCATGGGCACCTATGCACCGGGCTCATACCCGCACATGTTGGCCGACCAGACCAACCGCCAGCAGGGCACCAGCATCCAGTCGGTGCACTACCGGGGCGAAGCGCCCATGTGGCTAGATGTGGCCTCGGGCCAGTTGCAAGTGGCTGTGGGCAGTTTTCAGGCTTTCAACACCATGTCCACCCGGGGCGTGCGCGCCATTGGCGTGACCGGCAGTTACAGATCGCCCAAACTGCCCGATGTGCCCACCCTGACTGAGCAGGGCAACACCGAAAAACTCGTCACGCTGGAAGGCGGCTTGCCGCTGGTGGCCCCCGCAGGCACGCCCGAAGCCGTGCTCAAACGCATGGCCGACGAAGCCGTGGCTTGGGCCAACACCGACAAAGCCGCCAAGCTGCGTGAAACCTTCGCCATCCCCAACAAGCCCAAAAACCTGGCCGACACCCGCAAAGACTGGGAAGGCGAAGTGCCGGTCTGGATCAAGCTGGCGGTGGACCTCGGTATCAAGCTCGATTGATGGGCATGCGCTGAAATCATGTTCTGCTGGATCCCGCCGGAGTTTTTTCGGCGATCGAAGATCGCGGTTTAATCTAGCCCTATGAACAAAACCGACCAGATGAGTTTTTTCGGGTTTGAGTCCGACGTGGCCGCAACTGTGACCCAAACGACGATGCCCCAAGTGGCATCGCCTGCGGCAGTAACGCCTTTGTTGGTGCATGCGGCTGTTGCGCCGCCAGAGGCCATGACCATTACAACCCCCGGCGACCCCGAAGCCATGGCCCAAGCGCTGGCGCACCACCCTGACTTTCGCGTGTTGCGCCGTTTGGTGCCGCGCACCGATTACGGGCCTTTGAGCGGTCAAGCCACACGGCGCGTGATCGTGCTCGACACCGAAACCACTGGGCTGGACAGCAAAAGCGAAAAAATCATCGAGCTGGCCATGCTGTCGGTGCTGGTGGACACGGCCACAGGTTTGCCCGCGGGGCCGGTCACCATTTACGAGTCGTTTGAAGACCCTGGCAAGCCGATTCCTGCCCAGATCACCGAGATCACCGGCATTGACGACAGCATGGTGAAGGGTTTGCGCATCGACGATGCGGCTGTCACGGCGCTGGTCGAACAGGCCGACCTGATCGTGGCGCACAACGCCGGGTTTGACCGGCCGTTTGTCGAGGCGCGTTTCCCGGTCTTTGCGGGCAAGGCTTGGGGTTGTTCTTTTCAAGGGATCGATTGGAAAAAAGAGGGCAGCGGCTCTGCCAAATTGGAGTTTTTGGCGTCTGAGCGGGGCTGGTTTTACGACGCGCACCGCGCGCAGGTGGACTGCCACGCCTTGCTGCAGGTGCTGGCGTCACCCCTGGCCGGTGGGCAAACGGGTTTGGCGCGCCTGCTGACAGGTGCAGACCAGACGCGCTACAAGCTGCGCGCCACTGGGGCGCCCTTTGAGGCCAAGGACAAGCTCAAGTCACGCGGCTACCGTTGGGACGGCGAAAGCCGGGTTTGGTGGTGCAGTTTGAGCTCTGACACCCTGCTGGACGCCGAATGCATTTGGTTGCGGGCTGAGGTCTATGGTCAGCGCAGCGCCCGGGTTCAGCTCGAGTCGATGGACAGCCGGGTGCAGTATTCCACCCGATTGGGCCTTTTGACGGAGCGGGCAGTCTGATTTTTCATGCACAAGCCCAGCAAGCTGGGATAATGTCGGGTTGCACACGCCGCACCTGACCCCACATGCAGGTTCGCGGTGCAGAGCCGACGCCCTTGGGGTGCCCGGTTTCTGCCCATTTTTATTCAGGGTTACTCATGGCTCAATACGTATTTTCGATGAACCGGGTTGGCAAGATCGTGCCCCCGAAGCGTCACATTCTCAAAGACATTTCGCTGTCTTTCTTCCCCGGCGCCAAGATCGGCGTGCTGGGCACCAACGGCTCGGGCAAATCCACCTTGCTCAAGATCATGGCCGGTATCGACAAAGAGATCGAAGGCGAAGCCATCCCCATGGCGGGGCTGAAGATTGGTTACCTGCCGCAGGAACCCATCATGGACCCTGAGCAGACCGTGCGCGAAGCCGTCGAAAGCGGCATGGGCGAAGTCAAGGCCGCGCAAGCCCGCCTGGAAGAGGTGTACGCCGCTTACGCTGAAGAAGACGCCGACTTTGACGCCCTGGCTGCCGAACAGGCCAAGCTAGAAGCCATCATCTCCACTGCAGGTGACGCCTCAGAGCACCAACTCGAAATCGCCGCTGACGCGTTGCGCCTGCCCGCTTGGGACGCCATCATCGGGAAACTGTCCGGCGGTGAAAAGCGGCGTGTAGCCTTGTGCCGCCTGCTGCTCTCGCGCCCCGACATGTTGTTGCTGGACGAACCCACCAACCACTTGGACGCTGAAAGCGTGGACTGGCTCGAGCTGTTCTTGCAGCGCTTTTCGGGCACTGTGGTCGCCATCACCCACGACCGTTACTTTCTGGACAACGCCGCTGAATGGATTTTGGAACTCGACCGGGGCTCCGGCATTCCATACAAGGGCAACTACTCCAGCTGGTTGGAGCAAAAAGACGCCCGTTTGGCCACCGAGCAACGCACCGAAGATGCCCGCTCCAAGGCCATGAAGAAAGAACTGGAGTGGTCGCGTGCCAACCCCAAGGGCCGTCAAGCCAAGAGCAAGGCACGCCTGGCCCGCTTCGAAGAGCTGTCGGACTACGACTACCAAAAACGCAATGAAACCCAGGAGATTTTCATTCCTGTGGCCGAGCGTCTGGGCAACGAGGTGTTCGAGTTCAAGAACGTCAGCAAGTCCTTTGGCGACCGTTTGCTGATCGACAACCTGAGCTTTCAGGTGCCTGCGGGGGCCATCGTCGGCATCATCGGCCCCAACGGTGCCGGTAAATCGACCCTGTTCAAGCTGATCGCAGGCAAAGAGCAGCCGGACAGCGGCGAGGTGAAGATCGGCCAGACCGTGCGCATGGCCTTTGTGGATCAGAACCGTGACGACCTGGACAACAGCAAAACCGTTTGGGAAGACGTGTCTGGCGGTCTGGACATCATCAACGTGGGCAAGTTCCAGATGGCCAGCCGCGCGTATTGCGGGCGCTTCAACTTCAACGGCGGCGACCAGCAGAAAAAGGTCGGCATGCTGTCGGGTGGTGAGCGTGGCCGTTTGCACCTGGCTAAAACCCTGATCGAAGGCGGTAACGTATTGCTGCTGGACGAGCCCTCCAACGATTTGGACGTGGAAACTTTGCGTGCGCTGGAAGACGCACTGCTGGAATTCGCGGGCTCGATCATGGTGATCAGCCACGATCGCTGGTTCCTGGACCGCATTGCGACGCACATTTTGGCTGCCGAGGGCGACAGCCAGTGGGTGTTCTTTGATGGCAACTACCAAGAGTACGAAGCCGACAAAAAGCGCCGCTTGGGCGAAGAGGGAGCCAAGCCCAAGCGCGTGCGCTTCAAGGCCTTGAAGTAATCAGTAACTTGTGCAAAGCACAACGGGCCCCTTGGGGCCCGTTGTTCTTGGTCAGTGCGATCAGTTTGCGCTGTGGCTGTTCAGGTGGTCGATCACTTCCTGGCGCAAGGTTTCGAGTTGTGGGGCCAGTTGGTCATAAGCGGAGCGCACCTCGCTGGTTTCAGCGTGCCTGCTCATGCCTTCGACCTTGACCACCAACTCGACCAGGCTGTCCACACAAAACACAGGTGTAAAGCCCTTGAGTTGATGCAGGATGCGGTTGGCTGCGTACACCTCGCCTTTGTCCAGAAGCTCTTGCAATTTAGGCAAATCGTCACTGAGGGTTTGCTGCAGCGTCTTGAGCAGGGACAACACGCCATTGGCGTCACCAATGAATTCCATGGCCCGCTCAATGGACAAATATTTCGGCTGAGATGTTGGGCTCATGGGACGAAGTTACAAGTGAATACAAAAATCACGTAAACAAATGAAACGTGTTGGCTGAGTATTTTAGTCAAGCAAAGCGGTCAAGCCCAATTCGGGCTCAAAACGTTTGTTTTTGAACATCAATCGGCTCGGGCCTGGAAAGGCTGCCTGCCGAACCGAATGGCGCGGATCGCCCGGATAGCAAATGGTGCGGATGCCATCCTGGTCAAAAGGCTCAGGCTCGACCACCGGGGGGCGGCGGCTTTGCGCCTCAGTCAGCACGCTTTGGGCGTTCGTGTGGCGGCTCAGGTGCACCAGGCTCATGATCTGAGGCGGAGCCAGCTCAATCTCGCGGTCCCAATAGCGCTGTAGCGCCTGGCGCGGTTGTATCCAAAGTACTTCTGTCGCTTCGTGGTTGTCGTGTTCAGCCAACTGGTTGTCGGGCACTTGGGTGACAAAAAACCGGGTGTCAAAGCGCTTGTTGGTGACTGAGGCTTGACGCGGTGTGATCCAGCGGCACCAAGGCAAAAGAGGCTCGGTGTGCAAAGTGAGCCCAAGGGACTGGAAGGCTTCGTGCCAGTTCTGCCCGCCGAGTAGGGCTTGCAATAAGCTCAGAGCCAGAGGCTCAGCGTGTTGAGCGCAGCCCAACAGCACGCGACATTCCTCATAGGCTTCACGCATGGCGGCCACAAAGAGTCCCGTGGCGCGCTCTGCAGGGATATCGGGTTCGCCCAATCTTTCTTGCAAGGTAGCGCTGCTTTGGCTCAGGCGTTTTAACCAGGCGGGGTGCTGGTCTTCCGGATCGAGTTTGCCGCCTGGAAACACATAAACCCCGCCCAGCACGTTTGAGGCCTGGTGTCTGCGCATCAGCAGCACCTGCAAGCCGCCCGGGCCATCGCGCAGCATCACCACGGTGGCGGCGTCCAAAGGTGGTGTGGTCAAGATTTCAGTGTTCAGTTCCATGAGGATGTCAATCGGGTAACAGTTTGCGCCCGGAGGTTGGTTTAAAGTGATTGCGCAGCGGGCTGCCTAGTCGTGTTAGCCAGATTAGCAGATTCATGGAGGCGGCCCTGTCTTTCAATGTCACAAGGAACACACATGAGCATCGATTTCAAAGGCCGCGTGGCCATCGTCACGGGCGCCGGCGGCGGTTTGGGCAAGCAGCATGCTTTGGCGCTGGCCGCACGCGGGGCCAAAGTGCTGGTTAACGACCTGGGCGGCGATGTGCACGGCGTGGGCGGCTCGGTGTCGGCGGCACAAGCTGTGGTCAACGAAATCTGCGCGGCGGGCGGCGAAGCTTTGGCCAATGGCGCATCGGTCACTGACTTTGAAGCGGTGAAAGCCATGGTTCAACAGGCGGTCGACGCCTGGGGCAGGGTAGACATTCTGGTCAACAACGCGGGCATCTTGCGCGACAAAAGCTTCGCGAAAATGGAGTTGGCCGACTTCAAGCTGGTGATGGATGTGCACGTCATGGGCGCGGTGCACTGCACCAAAGCCGTCTGGCCCCTCATGCAGGCGCAAAACCATGGGCGCATCGTCATGACCACCTCGTCCAGCGGGCTCTATGGCAATTTTGGACAAGCCAATTACGGGGCTGCCAAGATGGCGCTGGCGGGCCTGATGCAAACCCTGTCGATCGAGGGTGAAAAACACAACATTCGCGTCAATTGTCTGGCCCCGACCGCAGCCACCCGCATGACCGAAGGCCTGATGCCTGAAGCCGTTTTGCAGGCCCTGGACCCCAGTGCCGTGGTGCCCGCCATGCTGGTCATGGCCAGTGACGATGCCCCCAATCGCACCATCATTTGTGCAGGCGCAGGTAGCTTTGAAGTGGCGCACATCACCCTGACGCAAGGCGTGTACCTGGGTACTGGACCCGATACGGCCGACCTTCTGGCCACGGCCATGGCCCAGGTGACAGACCGTCAAGCTGAAATGGTGCCCCGCTCGGGCTCAGAACAAGGGTCGCTGGAAGTGGGCAAGGCGATGAGAGCGCATTAAATTACCAAAATTCCTACAGGTGCATCCATGACAGCAGAAATCCCTACCCTCTCCAAGCGCAAGCTCCAGGCCCAAGTGATTGTCTCCATCTTTTCGTAAATGGTGGCGCAGATTGGAAAAGAACGCGCGGCTTCGATTGTGGATGCGGCCATCCGCCAATGGGCTTTTTTGCTGGCTATCCAGGTGGACTTCACAGAGATTTCCGAGCGAAGTACGCCATGGCTTTTTTTAGGATGACACGCTCCATGGTCACGCGGGCCAATTGCGCCATGAGGCGGGCCATTTCCATTTTCTCCTCACTGTCAGTGCTTATCCCCCGCGCCTCTGAGTTGGCCATTGGCACTGAGCTTGACCCAGTTGTCCAACCATCAGCTAAGCAGTACGTTATTCGAGGACAAGGTCACAGATCCCGCCAAGCAATCACCTGTGTCGCTTTTGAGAAAACGGATTCAATCTCATTTGATTTAACGGTTTCGAAATCTTTTTACTCCGGGTATCGCAGTTTCCTGATAACAGGTTGCCGAATAAAAAAAGGACTTCCATGATCATGTCTCGCACTCAAAAAAAACTTACCAAGCTCATTCAATCGTTATTGCTTGTAGTCGGATTGGTGCACTTGATGGCATTGGCGCAGACTCCAGAAAAAATCACCATCAAAAGCCATACACCTCAAGACTATGCAGATATTTTCAGTGGACGCTACAAGCAAGCGCCAGTTGAAATTACAGGATTTTTATCGTTTCCAGTAGGGCAGGGAAAATTCCCTGCTGTCGTGATCGTGCCGGGCAGTGGGGGGTATCAACAGTGGATGCAGGACGGTGTTGCCAAACGGCTAAACCAAGCTGGCATAGCCACGCTCATTTTGGATAGTTTCACCGGCAGGGGTGTGGGGGAGACAGCTACGAATCAAGCAACGGTTCCAATGGCTGCTTCAGTTTTAGACGGATTTTCTGCGCTGCATGCCCTGTCCAAACGGTCTGAAATAGACATCAATAGAGTTGGCGTTACTGGGTTTTCACGAGGTGGAGTTGTGGCCATGTTCACCCAGGATCGAAGACTGGTCCAAGCCATGGGAGAGCCAGCGTTAGAGTTCGCTGCGCATTTGCCTCTTTATCCGGGTTGCGCCACTACATTCGACAAACCCACGCCAACGAAGGCACCTTCACTTTTTTTGATGGGGGGAAAAGACGACTACACACCCGCATCTCAGTGTCTGGCTTATGTGGATCGACTCAAAGCAGCCGGGGCCAACGTGGACTCTAAAATTTACCCCGGTGCGCATCACGGATGGATATCAGACGCGAAGGAAGTTTTTTATCTGCCTCGTGTCCAGGTGTATTCGAAATGTGACATGCGTATTGATGATGCTGGCATCATTCGTGAGCTTGGTTCAGGATCAAGTACCGTAGGTGGTTGGAGCGCTTTTGTGGATAAGGTTTGGAAATCATGCGGTAAATCAGGAGCTCACTAAGGCGTTAACCTGAGTGCACGACAAGAGTCGATGACTGACATGGTCAAATTCTTTAGTTCGACCCTCTCTCAGCGCTAAAGCTGAAGCGAACTGGGCTTGGTTGGCTGAGGATTTTTATTTTCATCCTCGATCAATTTCTTGTTTGACGGCTTCAAGGTGTATGCCCAGGTGCTGGGCAAACCTTTAATCAAAGTCTCGTTGCTGCTGTTGTTGCGATTTCTTCCCATGTGCTTGCTCTTCCTGCAATTCCGCAACGCAGGGCGTGTACCGCCCAAGCATGAACGCTGGAATTTGCTACTCGCCTGGAAAAAGCCAACCGACTTTTCGTCTCCATAAGTTCCGCCCAGCGCTGATTCTTTCAAGTCCACATTTGCCGCCACACGCTGTTGTCCTGCTGGTCTCGCCCAGCAATTTCCATCTTGCACAGCCTTGTGCAAGATGGATCTTAAATTCTTGAATTTGTCAAAGCTAGATACAAGTGCCGTTAGCACGCAACTGGTTAGTTCGGTCTAAAAGAATTAAAGCGGTTTTATACGATTTGATTTTTACATTGGCCAAAAATGGGTTTCTCAAGCCAGCTTGATCAATTCGGGCGACAACCCTCAATGCCTGCTCGGCAACCAATTTGCCATTTGCACAAATGGCTTTTTTGTTTTGCTCAGAGACGGGGGCAAGACAGGGTTTGAGATAAACATCTAACTTGTTGTCCAGGCTCAAAAGTTCACTGTTTTGACTGATGTGGTTAACGGGGGTTGTTTGCAACGCATCCGGCAATTGAGAACAATGATCTGCGGCGAAGGCAGGAAGGGCGTTCGCCATGCTGGTTGCGAGCAAAAGAGTTGCGGCACTGACTCTCATTTTTCATTCCTGTTTGCATGTCGAGTGAATATTAACATTGGATGAGTTCGACCCCAACCTTGCCGCCACACGCTTTCGCCTGCAGATCCCACCATGCGATGGCCTGCGGGGCCTTGGAAAAAACCGCCTCGATTTCCACCAACTCAATCGGGTCAGCGGGATCATGGCTTGCTGGGCATTTTCCTCGCCACTGCCTCGGCCAACTCAATCACCGCCATGGCGAAGTGGCGTCTCCAGTTGTAGCCATTGATGGCATACAAGCTTTCCGTGTCGGCCCCACGGCAGGTGGCCTTGGGGCCGTTGCCCAGTTTAACCATGCCCGTGCCCAGTTGCTGCAGTGCTGACCCTTGAGGTTTTAGCCGTTGCCGCAAACCTCGCCTCACTGAAGAGGGGTCAGATGCCGGTGAGCCAACAAGATGTCCAAGTCAGTCTGGCCTAGGCTCACGATCCCGGGGCAGTTTGGGCGGTAGGGGTTCTTTTCCGGTGGCTGCTTGCCCTTTCCCTGGTGCTTGATGTCGCTGTACGGGTTGTCCTTAAACAGGCCTCGGTCACCCAATTCGGCATGCGCCATCATAAATTTGACACCCAAGAATCGATTGACTTGTCGGTCCTAAGGCCTTAGTGTGGTGTTTTGGGCATTTTTATTAATTTTCGTGGATACAAAACAAACCAACATCCAAGACACATCCCCACCATTAAGGTTGACAGACAAAGCGTTCATTCTTTTCATGCTTTGCATGACCTGCGTGGTAGCAACGATGGGTTACACGACCTACCAAAGGGGAAAGATTGAGGAGGCGTCCAAGCGAAATGGCGAAGCTTGGCTCAAATGGATGAGTGAATCCGCCAATAACCGCCAGGAACCCGGCTTCCTGCCAGCTGCTTGTGCCGCTCAGTCGCCACCAACCAAGCAAGTTTGGGCCGATTGTTTCGAAAGTATCACCACCCCCGAAGGACCGATGGGCAAGTTGACCAACCCATTTTCCGGCGGCCGCTTGCAGCGAGTCGTTAAATGCGACCCTCAAGACAAGACACTTGCTGGCGCATTGGTTTTTGACAAATACACGCCCACACCGCCTGGCTCTGCTGTTGCAACCCTGCTGTCCGCTTTGGCAGACAGCGACAACATCGGCGAAAAAATTCAAATCCGGCTGTCGGTCTGCGCGAAGGACGCCAGTGTGATTCGCATTGGTGAGCTGGAGTTCTGAAAGCCCTGTGTATGGAAACAAAAAAACCGAGCACCATCGAAACACCCACAAGGCAAAACTCCATCCCAAGTGATTTGCCTTTGCGCAGATGGCTTTATTTGTGGCTGTTGTCGCCGAACCAAAAGGGCAACCACCAGAAATTCATTGACTACTGGATCAGCGTCTTGATCGTGGTCAATTTGCTCGCATTGGTGGCCGAACACATTCCGGCCATACACACACAATTCAGTGCGTGGTTTCATGCGTTTGACGTTTTTTCAGTGGCCATCTTCACCATCGAATATTTGCTGCGCCTTTATCTGGCGCCAGAAGATGAAGAGTTTAAAGCTGCGGATCGGCCCAGAGTGCGCTATGCACGCAGCCCGTTTGCGGTGATTGACCTGATCGCCGTGCTGCCTTTTTATTTGCAGGCCTTTATTCCGCTGGATCTGCGCGCCCTCAGGCTGCTTCGGTTGCTGCGCATCCTCAAACTGTTCAGGGTTTTGGTGCCCGCGCTTCATGATTTCAAGAAAGCCAATCAGGGCCGTACCTTCAGGCAAAAAGTGCACGCCCTGGTGTTTCCAAGCCATTTTGGTGGCGAACTCCATCATTTTTTTGACAACTTCATTGTTTTTTGGGTGATCGTTTCTGTCATCGCTGTGATTTGCGAATCGGTACAAAGCATCCAGTACCTGTTGAATCTGGAGTTCATCATTCTGGATGCCATTGCAGTTGGCATCTTTACATTGGAATACTGCTTGCGCATTTACAGCTGTGTTGAAAATCCCAACATGCAACATGCGCTGGGCGGCCGCATCAAGCAAGCCAAATCCACCAGTTCCATCATCGACTTGATGGCCATCTTGCCGTTCTTTCTGGAATTCTTCCTGCACAATTTATTGGATCTGAGATTCTTGCGGGTTTTCCGATTGCTGCGACTGCTCAAGCTCACCCGATACACCGGTGCGACCACCACCCTTACCCGCGTTATCTCTCGGGAATGGTCTGTGTTGGCCGCGTCGGCGTTCATCATGCTGCTGCTGGTGATCATGACCGCCAGTCTGGGCTATCTGTTCGAACATGATGCCCAACCCGACAAGTTCGAGAACATTCCCCAATCGATTTACTGGGCAGTGATCACACTGGCCTCTGTCGGTTATGGTGATATTTCGCCCATCACGCCCATGGGCCGCGTGATGACCATCATCCTGGCTTTGCT